>NZ_JASJFE010001033.1:0-4272 GCF_030067735.1 Microcystis sp. M53598_WE2
CTTATAGAGAAAGGCATTTAGCGATTTTTGTCAATTGTTTTTTATCTAGAGCGAACTAATCAATTAAGTCTCTTGCCAGATAAGGATTTAGTCGATTTATGCCCCCCTATCGAACCATAACAAGTAACGAAGAGCCATAATTGCTGATTGTCGGTATTTCTGCAAATGTTAGATGCACCCTTCCTAATTCCTAATTCCTAATTCCCACTTCCCATTTCATAATTCCTAATTCCCACTTCCCATTTCATAATTCATAATTCATAATTCATAATTCATAATTCCCTGATCAAGATGAATTTAGAAGCAATCATCCTAGAGGAAATTAAACAATCAGTAGCGGGTCGAATTAGCTTCGAGCGCTGGATGGATTTAGCTCTCTATCACCCCGATTATGGCTATTACACCTCTGGAAAAGTAGAAATTGGCTCAAAAGGAGATTTTTTTACTTCCTCGTCCCTAGGGGCAGATTTTGGCCAATTGTTGGCAGAGCAATTTGTCGAGATGGCGGAATTTTTGGGCAATTCCCCTGGATTTACTTTAGTGGAAGTGGGAGCAGGTTCGGGGATTTTAGCGAAGGATATCCTTGATTATTTAAGTGATAGCTATGCTGATTTTTATCAAAATCTCAGTTATATAATTATCGAACAATCTCAGAAACTCAGGGAAAGACAACAGGCAACTTTAGCGGGATATTCCCCGGTATCTTGGCAAAGTTGGCCGGATTTAGCCGATAATTCCCTTGTGGGTTGTGTGTTTAGTAATGAGTTAATCGATGCTTTTCCTGTCCATCGAGTTGTGATCGAGTCAGGGGAATTGCGAGAAATTTATCTGGGATTGGGGGAACCTTTTCAGGAGATTATCGCAGATTTATCCACCGACAGAATCAAAGACTATTTTGATTTAGTGGGGATAAATATTCCTTCCCCACTTTATCCGGAGGGTTATCAAACCGAGGTAAACTTATTAGCTTTAGACTGGTTAGAAACCGTTAATCGGAAACTCGATCGAGGTTATATCTTAACCATAGATTACGGTTACACTGCCGAAAAATATTATCATCCCCAAAGAAGTCAAGGAACCCTACAATGTTATCGACAACATCAGCGTCATGATCATCCTTATTTGTGGGTAGGAGAACAAGATATTACCACTCATGTGGATTTTACTGCTTTACAACGTCAAGGGGAGAAATTAGGCTTAAAAAATCTCGGTTTTACTCAGCAAGGATTATTTTTAATGGCTTTGGGATTAGGGGATAGATTAAAGGAACTTTCTCAAGGAAAAATCGATATATTAACTATATTTCAGCGCCGAGATGCCTTACATCAATTAATCAATCCCACTGGTTTAGGAGGATTTGGAGTGTTAATTCAGGGGAAAGGAGTAGAAGAAAGAATACTTCAGGGATTAAGTAGGGTTTGCTGAAAAAGCTTTTCCTAGGGGCAGGGTGTGGGGTGTGGGGTGTGGGTTGTGGGGTTTTACGGATTTTGAGGTAGTCAGTTACCTAATTTTCAGGGAAAAAGTACCTGAATTTTCCCCCCGATCACTCCAAAGGTCGGCACTTTTTGAGGGAAAACAAGTCTAAAAGTCTTATCCAACAAGGTTTTTAGATTTATTCAGCAAGCCCTAAGTAGATAACTAAAAAAAAGGGCTGAATGCTGTTAACTTTCAGCCCCAAGAAATAATTAAGCTCCTACGGATTCTTTAGCCGCATACATTACCTCTAAAGTTATTTCACCAATACTTCGCTCCCGGGCGAATTTTTCGGTATTTCGTTTGACTTTCCCCCGCACAAAACCGGGTATTTTCTGCAATTCTGCCGTCGCTTCCTTATTCCAATTTAGGTCAGAATCTGCCGAAATACCTTTAGTAATTACCTCTTTTGTATCATGACCACCGAATATCTCTAATAGGTGATCTTCCATACCCAAAGTAAAGGAATTATAGACCAAATCGGCGATCTGATTAGTGCCTTCGTAACCTAAGAAAGGTTTATAACCGAGGGGGAAATTTTGGATATGAATAGGTGCGGCAATGACTCCACAGGGAATATCTAAACGTTTGCCAACGTGACGTTCCATTTGAGTACCAAATATCGCCGCTGGTTCTAATCGAGCAATAGCATCTCCTATCGCGCCATTATCATCACTAATTAACACTTCATCGCAATATTCACTCACTTGTTCCCGGAACCAATCCGCATCATACTTGCAATAAGTACCCGCTAAAACCACATGAATTCCCATCTCTCTGGCGAGAATTTTTGTCATAGCGGCTGCGTGGGTATTATCACCAAAAACCACCGCTTTTTTCCCCGTTAAATTCTGACAGTCAATGGAACGAGAAAACCAAGCAGCTTGGGAGATATGCAGAGTTTGTTCATTGATAAAATCTTCGTAATCTACTGCTGCACCTTGGGGATTAATTACCTCTTGGATTTTGCGAATACAGCGCGCTGTTTCCACAACTCCCATGGGGGTAATATCAACGTAGGGCATAGCGAATTCACTTTCGAGATATTTGGCTGTCATTAATCCCACTTCTCGATAGGGAACCAGATTAAACCAAGCGCGGGGCAGATTTTTTAAGTTGTCCACCGAGGCAGCTTCGGGAATAATTTCGTTAACTTCAATGTCCAAATCTGCCATTAACCGCTTTAATTCCGTGCGATCATGTTGGTTATGGAAACCGAGGGTGGTAATACCGATAATATTAACCGAAGGTTTAGGGGTTTTCTCCGAGATAATTTCCCCTTTTCTTTGGGCCTTATCGAGATAATATTTGATAATTTGATAGAGGGTTTTATCGGCCGCTTGTAGTTCATTATAGCGATAGTGGTTAACATCGGCCAGCAGCACATCCCCCTCGGCATCCTGTCGCGCTCTTTCGACAAAGTTTTGTAAATCCTCTTGGAGAATGCTGGAGGTGCAGGTGGGGGTTAAAACGATTAAATCGGGACTTTCTTCGCGATCTTTGCGAACAATATTATCGACGACTTTTTCTTGGGAACCCCGGGCTAAAACATTACGATCGACAATACTAGCAGTGACGGGGGTAAAATTACGCTCCCTTTCCAACATCGAGCGCATGACGTTAAAATAATCGTCTCCCAGAGGAGCGTGCATGATAGCATGAACATTTTTAAAGGAACTGGCGATCCTTAACGTGCCAATATGAGCGGGACCCGCATACATCCAATAGGCCAATTTCATAGAGGGTTCTCCTACAGTCAGACTTTTTTGATTGTCTCAGACTTTACCGATTTAGGAGTGAACGCTTAACGGAAGATTACAAAAAGTCCCCATGCAGATTAAGTATCTTTTTGGGGAAAAATGACACAAATATTAATATTAACTTTTTTAACAATTTATGTCATTAGGGCAAAAATTTCTTTACCGACCGCTTGGTAACAAAGCCAACCGAAATTAGACCGGGGGTCGGGATAATCTTTGACGACGACTCCCTTTTCGGCCGCTCGTTCAAAAGCAACTAAACGGGGAATTTCTCGCTTAAATACGGGTAATTTTGCTTCTTCTAGAGCTTTCCGAGCTTCTCGTCCTGTTTTTGTCCGTGAATCCACTTGGGTTAAAAGAACTCGATAATTATCGGTCATCTTGGAGAGCAATTCTACCGCTTTAATCGTGACATCGATATCGAGATGATTGGGAGTGGTGGGTAGGATTAATAAATCGCTGCCCTGAGCTAAATCTTTTAACTCGTCTGGCTCCGGCCGGGCTTGGGTATCGACGATAATATGAGTGTATTGTTTCACCAGTCCCGTCGCTCCAGCTTGGGACGCTACCATAAAAGGAAGGGTGTCTTCCCGGGACCAATGGAGAGCCGAACGATTTTTATCCGCATCGATCAATAAGGTGGGCGCTTTTTCCTGAAAATAGGCGGCCAGATGAATCGATGTGGTGGTTTTCCCGACCCCTCCCTTCAGTGCTACGACGGAAATAATCATGAACGGCTCGATCGAATAAATGGGTATTTTCTAGTGTACTCCCAGACGGACTGAAAACCGTCTAAGTTTCCCCCCAGAAAAGCTATCGGTCAGAATTGTCGATTTTTGAGCGTGGCTCTCTCGACATTATGCTCTCCCGATCGATCACTTTTTCCGCTCACCAAAAGTACGGGAGAGTCTTCAATGTTGAACCAATTCTTAGCAATAGCGATCGCTTTCATGATTGGGTTAACTGGTGAATTAGTCCTCTCTTTACCCGCTACTCGTTTATCCGCTCGAGAAATCTCTCAACAATTACAGACTATCCC
>NZ_JASJFE010000181.1:0-1810 GCF_030067735.1 Microcystis sp. M53598_WE2
AAAAAGTCCAGGAATTTTACCCCCGATCACTCCAATGCTAGGCACTTTTTGAGGTCAAAAAAGCCTAAAAACCTTATCCAACAAGCTTTTTAGATTTATTCAGCAAGCCCTACTTAGAGATTGCAGGTGTGGCGATCGCCGCTTAGATTTCATAGCACCGGCTATAACTTCGTGAGCGCCTGTTGTTTTCGTTAAACGATGTAATATTTTGTATACACCGCAACTCAATGACGATTGCGTAATGTAGAAAGTGAGTGCGGCGACAATTGTACTTGTCAAACAATGATATAGTACAAGTAAATTGCTAATTATCGGCAGGTAGCGTCTGTCATAGATATAGATTGTGGAGTTAAAATATGTCTAGTATAAACACTGGTATTGAGTGGACTGATAAAACGTGGAATCCAACAACCGGGTGCGATAAAATTAGCACTGGCTGTCTGCATTGTTATGCCGAAGCTATTACACAGCGTTTTCCCAAAAACTTTCCCAATGGATTCAGCTTAACTTTGCATCCAGAAAGATTGGAAGAACCCTTACGTTGGCGCACTCCCAGTCGAGTTTTTGTCAACTCAATGAGTGACCTTTTTCATGATGATGTGCCTCTCGACTTTATCAGACAAGTTTTCTCAGTTATTCATTCAACACCTTGGCATATATATCAGATTCTAACAAAGCGACAAAGCCGTTTAGGTGATTTAGCGTCTAAATTAGATTTTCCAGAAAACATTTGGCTAGGTGTATCTGTCGAGAACCAAAACCACATAGATCGGATTGAATATCTTCGGACAGTGCCTGTTTCAGTGCGTTTCATTTCATGTGAGCCACTTTTAGGACCCCTAGAACTTAATTTAACTGGCATTGATTGGGTTATTGTCGGCGGAGAATCCGGGCAAAAACATCGCCAGATGAAACTTGACTGGGCAAGGGATATCCGCGATCAATGTCAAAATTCAGGGGTAGCATTTTTTTTCAAACAAGTTGGGGGAAGGACACCGAAAGCAGGGGGTAGATTACTTGATGATAAAATCTGGGACGAGATGCCTAATGCCTGGAATCAGCATATCCAAACATGGGGAAGTGTCCCACTTAAATCAGCGAGGCGTTCAGAAAAATTAGAGCTTATTGCTTAACTGGAAATGTAACCTTTAAATCATCCGCAAACGTTCCTTTTCGCCGTTTTTTGTCCTCGGGTGAATGTACTGTGATTTTTCCTTGAGATTCAAGATTGCTAAGGGCAGTTTTGTAATTCTTTTTAATGTACGGTTTTCCCGGATGATGCTGGTCGTAAATCTCTGCCATCGTCATAGTTTTACCTGAAAAATTGTCCAACAACATAGATTCCAGTTGATCAAGAGGACGGGTTAGCTCAAAGAGTAACGGTTGTTGAAGAGTTGCAGGATTATACTCAAAAGATGGTACGCCCTGCGTCTGTTCAGAACTCTCTTTAGCCATTATCTCTTTCATAATTTCATAGCCTTTAGGATGCTTGCTTACAAAAATTAGGTGATGGCTAGTACGATTTCCCATTTCATGTCTGAAACGAAATGGAAGAACATATTTACCACCCATTTCCAAGGCTTCACAGATATATTCTACAACGGTTAACTCACGCTCTTGTGGAGTAAGTGTTTTCAATCGTTTGCGGAGTTGATCTGCTCCTACTTGTCCGAATAGCGCATTCATGTTTTCTTTGACTGCATCATTAGAACTCTTGCAAATTAATTATATGTTATAATGATGGTTTAACTAATTTTCCCCAAAAAATTAGTTAATCAGTACATTCGTCCTGAATGAAAACTTGAAGTTT
>NZ_JASJFE010000124.1:0-6452 GCF_030067735.1 Microcystis sp. M53598_WE2
ATGGGTTAGCGGTAGCGTAACATGAGCGGGTGTTGGGTTTCATGCTTCAACCCAACCTACGTTCATCTTGTATTTAATTCCACCCACCCGCTTATCATAAATAAATATACTAGCTAGTCAGAAGCTGAATATAACAGGCAATTTCTCATCTATTTTTTCTAGTTCTGAATAATTTGAAATTAATTCAATATGTCCAAAAACTCTTGGTTAATTCCCGATAATATCTATTTTCTCAACCATGGTTCCTATGGTGCAACCCCTAGAATAGTCTTGGATTATCAGCAACAATTGCGGGAACGAATGGAAAGACAACCTTTAGCATTTTTGGGGAGAGAATTAGAGGGTTTATTAGATATTGCTAGGCAAAAATTAGCGGATTTAGTGGGAGTAAATAGCGATGATTTAGTCTTTGTTCCCAATGCAACCACAGCAGTGAATGCGGTGTTAAATTCCTTAACTTTTCAGGAAAATGAGGAAATTCTGATCACCGATCAAACCTATAATGCTTGTGCTAATGCAGTTAAACATATAGCTAAAAGATGGGGTTTAAAGGTAATTATCGCTAAAATTCCCTTTCCCGTGCAGTCCCCTTTAGAAATTAGTCAAGCAATTTTAGCATCAGTTTCTCCCCGGACAAAATTAGTAGTTTTAGATCATGTCACCAGTCCCACGGCCTTAATTTGGCCAATCGCAGAAATTGTGCGAGAATTAAATAATCGGGGCATTGATACTCTCATCGATGGCGCTCATGCTTTAGGTTTTTTACCCCTTAATATCGGGGCAATTAATCCCACCTATTATACTGCTAATTGTCATAAGTGGTTATGTAGTCCCAAGGGGGCTGCTTTTCTCTATGTGCGCGGGGATAAACAGGCAATAATTCGACCTTTAACTATTAGCCATGGAGCGAATTCCCCTCGACAAGATCGCTCCCGTTTTCAGTTAGAATTTGCTTGGATGGGAACCGATGATCCCACCGCTTATTTATCAGTGCCAAAAGCGATCGAGTTTTTAAATTCTCTCTCTATTGATGGTTTACTGGGTCTGATGGCGAGGAATCGTAATTTGGTTTTAAAAGCCAGAAATTTGCTTTGTCATGCCTTAGAGGTCAATTATCCCTGTCCAGAATCAATGATCGGAGCGATGTCTTCAATTCTGATTCCTAGTTATGCTTGGGCAGCAGAAGATTTATCTAGACAACTGTGGGAAAAATATCAGATTGAAGTGCCGATAATTCCTTGGGGAGAAGCATCATTAATTGTGAGGATTTCTGCTCACTACTATAATTCGATCGAGCAGTATGAATATTTAGCTGGGGTTTTAAATTACTTGCTATTGCGGCCGTATCAAACCGATAATTGGTCTAAAATACTTCCTGGAGCATGGTTTCCTTGAGCATTTCTAAACCCTTTTTCACCCGACGGGAGACGGTAACAACACTAATGCCTAATTGTTCGGCGGTTTCCCGTTGAGTAAGATCCTTAAGGAAGACAAATTCGAGAATATGACGGGTTTTTTCTTCTAATTGAGCCAGTGCCTGTTGTAAACGAATGCGATCCTCTTGACAAAGTTGAAAGCTGCGATAACGGGGATCGGGAACGAGGTCTTTTAAACAAGTATTATTATCTTCATCGTTATTAACCGTCACATCGAGACTGAGGGGTTCACGGTTTTGGAAAGCCAGTTTTACCTCTTGCCATTCTTCGCTCGAAATATTTAAAGCGCGGGAGATTTCCGTATCATTGGGTTGACGATTGTGGATAGTCTGGAAATCCCGACGCACATTTGTCGCTTGTCTGCCTAAATCTAACCAACGACGAGGAATACGAACTGTATAACTTTTATCGCGCAGATGGTGTTGAATTTCGCCGCGAATATAGGGAATAGCGAAGGAGCTAAAAGCATGACCTTTGCTGCTATCAAAACGCTCGATCGCCCGAATCAGTCCCATAGAGCCAACCTGCACTAAATCTTCGTAATTTTCATGACATTGATTAACCCAATGATGAGCTTCCCTTCTGACTAATCCTAGGTTTAACTCCATAATTTGATCCCGTAACTTATTATCTGCTGTTTTTTGGTATTTTTGAAATAGGGTGAGAGTTTCCAGTTTAAGATTTTCTTTATTTAGGACAGACATAGGGCGCTAACAGACTTAAAAAATATTGACTATAAAAAATCACTATTGTGCAATTAGCTTTGACCAATCCCAACATAGTCTAGATGAGAAGCGGCAAGCAATGGCAACAATGTAATTTACCCAGATTATGATGATACAGCTTTTATATATGGACTTGTGTGATTTGACGCGGTCGACCAAGTATTTAAAGACACAGATAAGCTGAAACCCAGGTAATTAGGGTTGGCTGAACAGGTTGTTTCTAGAGACAGGGTGTGGGGTGTGGGGTGTGGGGTGTGAATTTTCCCCCGGAAAAAGTCTTAATCCAACAAGGTTTTCAGATTTATTCAGCCAGCCCTATCTAGAAAACTAGAACTCAAACAAAGGTAAACTCCGATCCTTATTTTTCGGCAATTTCGCCAGTAAACCTAAATGTTCGTAGGCGGCTGACGTTACTACGCGACCCCGGGGAGTACGATTAAGATAACCTATTTGTAATAAATAAGGCTCATACACCTCCTCGATCGTCTTGGCATCTTCTCCCGTGGCTGCCGCTACCGCTTCCAATCCCACGGGTTTACCTTGAAACTGTTGGATCATCGTCTTTAATACTAATCGATCGGTCCAATCTAAACCCATAGAATCCACATTTAATTGATTTAATCCCTCAGCGGCTAACTGGGGGCTAATAATAGTTTCTCCCTTCACCTGCACATAGTCGCGTACTCGTTTTAATAAACGATTGGCAATGCGTGGAGTTCCCCGACCGCGACGGGCAATTTCGATCGCACCCGCTTCAGTAATGGGAATATTAAAAATAGTAGCACTTCTGAGAATAATTGCCGTCAATTCCTCAACTGCATAGAAACGCAGACGTTGAATCAGTCCAAAACGATCGCGTAAAGGGGAAGTTAAAGAGCCAACTTTGGTAGTAGCACCGATTAAAGTAAAGGGAGGTAAAGAAATACTGCGAATTTTCGCCGCTTGACCCTTGCCAATCGTCACATCCAGGCGATAATCCTCCATCGCTGGGTATAATAACTCCTCCGTCACCCGATTCAGTCGATGAATTTCGTCGATAAAAAGAATATCCCGGGGTTGAAGATTGATCAGGATGCCGGTAATATCCCGGGGACGCTCTAAAGCGGGGGCGGCGGTAATGCGGCAATTTACTCCCATCTCGGCCGCTAAAATTAAAGCCATGGTGGTTTTTCCTAACCCCGGCGGTCCGTATAAGAGTAAATGATCGATCGCTTCTTGTCTAGCTTTGGCCGCGGCGATGGTGACTTTTAGATTAGCCTTTAAGTCCTGTTGACCGATATAATCCTCTAGGGATTGCGGACGAATCTCCGCTGCTGCTTTTTCCGTTTCTTCTATAGTGGGATTGGGAGTGAGCAGATTTTCCTCGGTAGCCGGGGGGGAATTGTGCGATCGTTTGATGGCCATTGTTACAATCAAGAGTCTAGGATATGTTAGCGAAGCGGATTTTGCCTTGTTTGGATGTCAATAAAGGTCGGGTAGTCAAGGGGGTTAATTTTGTCAATCTTCAGGATGCTGGCGACCCCGTGGAGTTAGCCCGCTTGTATAATCAGGCAGGGGCTGATGAGTTGGTTTTTCTCGATATTACTGCTACCCATGAAGATCGCGACACGATTATTGATGTAGTCTATCGTACGGCGGAACAGGTTTTTATTCCTCTGACAGTGGGTGGCGGTATCCAATCCTTAGAAAATATTAAAAATTTGTTAAGAGCCGGGGCCGATAAAGTCAGCATTAACTCGGCTGCCGTGCGCGAGCCGGAATTGCTCGATCGAGCCAGCGATCGCTTTGGTAAACAGTGTATTGTGGTGGCGATCGATGCTAGACGACGTAAGGATGAGCATAACCCCGGTTGGGAGGTTTATGTTCGGGGTGGACGCAAAAATACGGGTATTGATGCTTTATTATGGGCGCAAGAAGTGGAAAAACGCGGGGCGGGTGAGTTGTTAGTTACCAGTATGGATGCTGACGGCACGCAAGCGGGTTACGATCTGGCCTTGACAAAAGCGATCGCTGAAAGGGTGGAGATTCCTGTGATTGCTTCGGGAGGAGCGGGTAATTGTCAGCATATCTACGAAGCATTGACGGAAGGGCGGGCGGAAGCGGCTTTATTGGCTTCTTTGCTCCATTATGGTCAATTAACCATCGCTGAGGTCAAAAATTATCTGCAAAATCAACAAGTACCCGTGCGTTAGCCAGGGAAAATGAGAGCAAGATTTGCAGAACTTAATCTAGTGATTGAGTCGGTTTTCCTGGAAAAGGATTTCTTCAGGCTGCAACCCAAGAAGAGCAAGGTTTAGACCTAAGCTAAGACACATTTTAACCCCTTACTGTTGCCTCTTGCCTAATCTCAACAAGCAATTTAAATTCCCGGGCAGTTTATTACCTAAAATGTCGGATGAATGCCCCGATCGAGAAACCGGCAAAAATCCCTGTTTTTAACTTCAGTCCGATTATCCCTGGGGAAAATTATGTATTAGAATAGATGAAAGTTAACAAAATTTAAAATATGTTAGTTCCGATTCTCATCTTTGACCTCGGTCTTGTGGCTTGGTCATTGCATCTGATGCAGCAAGCGTTCGACAAGCAAGAGTTTTCCTTGATGCTGGCGGGAACCTTGGTGGCAGCAGCGGCAGCAGCTATGTTAGTAGTTTATTTCCTCATGGGTCACTGTTTAACCTATTTAACCCAAATTCCGGCTCCTGTCTAAATGGGGGCGATTGTTTCACCATTGTCTTATCAGCGATCGCCTTGGCAGTGACAAATTTTTTTCTCGTCACCCCTTGACAAAATAATTCTATTTAAGCTATATTCAAAAATGGTCTTCGCGGGGTTATAGCTCAGTTGGTAGAGCACCTCAATGGCATTGAGGGGGTCAGCGGTTCGAATCCGCTTAGCTCCATACAGTTAGGATAAGAGTTTCAGGGTTGCTTGGACCAGAAAAGTAACGAGGAGATGCTAGATTGAAAGAGGATTTCTGGTTAGAAAAGTCTCTTTTTACCTCGATACTCTCTCAGGACAAAATTAGTTATATGATAGAGCTTTTTAAGCAACTACCTCGTTGGTTGCGGCTAAGTCTAGTTTTTCCGCTCTTATTTCTCAATGGTTGGTTATTATTCCAATTATTTAGCTATCTAGAACCCTTAGTCAGTATTTTTGTCACTGCTAGTTTACTAGCTTTTGTCTTAGATGTTCCCATCAAACTGCTGCAAAGACGCGGGGTTAATCGCAGTGGTTCGATCGCTATTGTCTTTTTAATTGCCCTATTAATTTTGATTGTTTTAGGTTTAATTTTAATTCCCCAGATTGTCGAACAATTAAGCAGTTTAATCAATAGTTTGCCCCAGTGGATCGAGTCGGGAACCGAACAGATACAAAATTTAGAAAAGTGGGATAAAACTCAGAAATATGCGATTTATATCGAGCAATCAATCACCCAGTTATCGGAACGACTAACCAATGTTTTACAAACTCTTAGCACTCAATTACTGAGCTTTGTGCTGGGAACTATCAACAGTATCCTAAACATTCTATTTGTTCTGGTTCTAACCGTCTTTCTTGTTCTCTATGGCGAACAAATTTGGGAGGGAATTTTTAGCTGGATTCCTGCTCCCTGGAATCTCAAATTAAGAACGATTATTCGTCAAACTTTTGAAACCTATTTTGCCGGTCAAACCATTTTAGCGGGAATTCTCAGCCTTGCTCAAATTTTTGTTTTTGTGATTCTCAAGGTCGATTATGCCCTATTATTCGGGGTGGCGATCGGTCTAACTACATTAATTCCTTTTGCCAGTGCCTTTGCCATTATTGGGATTAGTACTCTACTGATGTTTCAAGATTTTTGGTTAGGGTTAAAAGTTTTGACCCTGACCATTATTGTCGGTCAAATTAATGATAATGTCATCGCCCCTCGGTTAATGGGAGGCATGATCGGACTTAATCCCGTCTGGATTATTCTATCTCTTTTTATCGGTGGCAAAGTGGCAGGAATTCTCGGTTTATTGATAGCAGTTCCCATCGCTAGTGTGCTGAAAAGTACCATCGATATCATCCGCTCCCAGCAGCGGGAAAAAGAACCAGTAGTTTTCCTAGAAGAAACGGTGAAAAATTCCTCAGAGGAGGGCAAATAATAATAAATCCTGTTTTTTCAGTGAACAGTGAACAGTAATCAGTAATCAGTAATCAGTGAATTGAAAAGTCACATCTGGGTTCTCTTAGGTTTGGTGGGTAAAATGTATTCTAAGATACAGTCTTGCTGGCGAGGGAGTGGAAGGAACCACTCCAGACACAGAGG
>NZ_JASJFE010000057.1:0-10145 GCF_030067735.1 Microcystis sp. M53598_WE2
ACTTCTGATATTTTCGCTCTATCCACACCCAAATAGTTTAAAATAGGGCTAAAAATAAAGTTTCTACTAATAACCTGCACCAAGAGAGGAACTAAAATAATAATCAGGATAAAACGAATAGCAATACGTTGCTGTTGTCGCAGGGTACGGAGTTGTTTAATAACGGTTTGTTCGTATTCTGGGGTTAATTCTTGCTGGAAGTTAAAAAATTTATTACCGGTTGTAGGAGAAATTGCCTGGTTATTTTTATCTCTGGAGGTATCACCAGTGAGATTGGCTTTAGGCAGATTTGGGGTTTGATTATTCGGTAAAGGAGGCAGCAATTCCCCTAAGTCTAGGCGATATTTACCGATAATGTCCTCGATCACCTTTAAAGTCTCTAAGATGTTATTATTTTCTGGGTTAGTTTGCGGATTAAAAAAATTACCCAGACGCACTTGAGTTAAATCGAAACGTATCTGTAATAATTCTCGCTCTAGGGTACTTTGAAAGTAATCATAAACACTTTTTCCTCCCACGGCAGCCGGGGAAATTTTTTGTCCCCCAAAATGTTTATCTTCGATCGCTTTAATTTTCAGCGCCCTCTGATAAGCTGATTCTAGGGCCACTAAAGAGCGTCTTTCTACCCATTGATTAACTCGATTCCAAGGCACGGCTATAATCCTCGCTTTTCTGTCATCACAAGCACCACGGTAAGCTATCAGCGTTGGCTAGATCTCCACTTTAGAGAAATATCCATAATATTACATTTTGGGCGCATTGACTGCATCCTCACCATTGGTGAAATACAACGTTTCTCATCAAGATAAAGTGTAACCTAATTTGTTATCAACGACCGATGACCGACTCCCTAAAACGAAAACTTCCTAGCTCACCATTAGGATAACTGCTCTAATTAAAGTTAGCAATAATTTTTAGATATCGAATGTTCCTCTATAAACAAACTGTAAGCATTTCTAAAAACCTCTGGAGTAAATCTATTAGCCTGTTGCCGACAATCTTCCGGATCAATTTTATCACCGTTATCAACAAAATATTTAACCGCTTCCAGCAAGGATTGGGGATTTTGTTCCCGAAAAAGTAATCCTGTTCCCTGGGGAGAATTTTCCCGCAGCTCTCGCACGGTTTCTAAAGCACCTCCGGCAGCAAATGCAATCACGGGAGTACCACAAGCTTGCGCTTCCACTAAAGCAATACCAAAATCCTCACAAGCAGCATAAATAAACGCTTTTGCTTTCGACATATATTCTGCTACCATTCGATCAGAAACCGCACCTAAAATCTGAATGTTATCCCTTGCTAAATGTCGGATTAAAGCCATCTGGGGACCATCTCCAATAACCACTAGGGGTAATCCTAATTGATTAAACGCTTCCACAATTAAAGGGACTTTTTTATAACTAACCAAACGAGAAACTACTAAATAAAAATCTTCTTTTTTCTCTTGGTAGGGAAAACGTTCGATTTGTACGGGAGGATAAATAACTTTTGCCTCCCGTCGATAACAGCGCCAAATTCGTCTAGCGGTGTGGTGGGAATTAGCCAGAAAATAGTCCACACGATTAGCAGAAATCACATCCCACTGACGCAACCCATGCAAGAGATAACGGGTGAAAATACCGGGTAATCCCCGTCCTAACTTACTATTAGCCAGATAGTCAAAAGTTAAATCCCAAGCATAACGCATCGGAGTGTGACAATAACAAATGTGCACCTGATCCGGTCGAATTAACACCCCTTTAGCCACACAATGGGAGGAGGATAAAATTACATCATAATCCTCTAAATTTAACTGCTCGATCGCCAGGGGAAGAAAAGGTAAGTATTTTTGTACGCCATTTCTCGCTTTCGGGAAATTTTGCAGAAAAGTTGTCCCGATCGAGCGACCATAGAGATAACTATCGGGATTAGTGGACTCAAAATCGATCAAAGCGTATAAATCCGCCTCTAGACATTGTAAAATCTCCCTAACCACTAATTCCGATCCCCCCGTCGCCTTTGGGGTTAACCACTCGTGAACCAGAGCGTACTTCATAGGATAATCAATAATCTCAGCCGTAATTATAGCAGTAAGGGATCAATAGTTCACTTTCTGGTTTTCTCTTCCCCAAAATTACCGATACCTATCCGATCAAGGTAAAAAACACCAGAAAGAAATTATTAAAATTTTCCAGAAAAATTGCAAAGTTTAGTAAAAATTACTAGCAAGATCAGATGATCGACTCCATAATGGGGATCAAGGAAAAAATAGACTTAAACCGATTGGGATCAAGAAAAACTAGCTTGATATACAGAAGATAACTAATTAATGAGGTTTGCTATGATCACCCTGCAACAAGTGCGCTGTCCTAATTGTGGAAATTTTGCCGAAAGACAGCATATTTTAGAACACCATCTCGTTAGCACCGCCTGTTCTCACTGTGATTATCTGTTAATTAGCTGCAGTCTGACGGGAAATGTACTAGAGTGCTATGCACCCGGTATTGGTTTAAGAAGTTAACGCCGCTCCCTAGCCAGATCGCAAATGTCTTGTCAAAATAGAGTGGAGAAGACAAAATCAAGGAGCTAAGTAGCTATGGGGGGTAATTTCTTCAAGGGAGCGATCGCCTTGGGGGTGGTAGCGGGGATTATGGGATTTACCAATCCACCCCAAGAACTTTACAGCGAATACGCCTCGGAAAAACTCCTCGCTCATGCCGACAAAATCGCTTGCGAGAAAATCAGTCTCTGTGGCTCGATCGATTCTTTGCCAGTGGCAGCCAGAAATGTGATCAAAAATCAAATCTTAAAACCAGCGATCGAAACCTCTAGTCAACGGCAAAATTTAGGTGTGTTCAGTATTTACACCACAGAGGTACCGGGGGTAGCTAAAATTAGAACTCTTGGCGCTTTTGGGCATTTCTTGACTTTCTCGGAGACTTAGATGAGATTACTGCCAGCTTAACCGCTACCAGCTTAATAATGAGTTAAGATGATCATATTAACCCGCGATTTGAGCGATAGACTCCTCAAGAACACCGATTAATGCTGCCTAACCGTGTTTAATTTTCTGCCCATTCTCCGAGAAGCGATCGCCCGTTGGTGGTCTGAATTCACCCTCCAAACTAAATTAATGGCTGCGGCTACTTTAGCCGTTTCTTTGTTGATGAGTGGTTTAACCTTTTGGGCGGTTAACACGATCCAGCAGGATGTCCGTCTCAATGATACCCGTTTTGGCCGGGATTTAGGGCTGTTATTAGCCGCTAATGTCTCCCCTCTGATTGCTGAGGACAATTTAACCGATTTAGCCCGTTTTTCAGCCCGTTTTTATAGTAGTACCTCCAGTGTGCGTTATTTG
This sequence comes from Microcystis sp. M53598_WE2, assembly GCF_030067735.1. Taxonomy (NCBI): domain Bacteria; kingdom Bacillati; phylum Cyanobacteriota; class Cyanophyceae; order Chroococcales; family Microcystaceae; genus Microcystis; species Microcystis sp. M53598_WE2. The sequence goes on from NZ_JASJFE010000057.1 coordinate 3,338, forward strand.
ATCTACGCTAACGAGGAGGGTCAAATATTTTTCGGCATTCCCTATTCTACCGCCGAAGTTAAGAACTCCCTGACGATTGAGCGTCGCATTCAATTACCGGAAAATTATGGCGAAAATGGGGAAACTCCCCTCATCCGTCAGCATAAAACCCCCGACGGTGAAGTAACCGATGTCTTTGTTCCCTTAAATCATGAGGGCAAATATTTGGGAGTATTAGCGATCGGGATCAATCCTAACGCTATTGTGGTCGCTTCTTCTAATCTAACCCGTGATGTGACTATTGCCGTTTTTGTCTCGATTTGGGCCATGGTGATTCTGGGGGCGGTTTTTAATGCTTTAACTATCACCAAACCGATCAAGGAGTTATTAGTCGGGGTCAAAAATATTGCAGCAGGAAATTTTAAGCAGCGCGTTGATTTACCCCTGGGAGGAGAGTTAGGGGAATTAATTCTCAGTTTTAATGAAATGGCGGAAAAGTTAGAACGATACGAAGAACAAAATATCGAAGAAATGACCGCTGAAAAAGCCAAATTAGATACGTTAATGTCCACTATTGCTGATGGGGCTATTCTCTTAGATACTAATTTTCAATTATTATTAATTAATCCCGCAGCTCGGGAAATATTTGGCTGGGAAGATCGGGAAATTATCGGTCAAAATGTTCTACATCTTTTTCCTTCGGAGTTAACGGTTAGACTAACTAAACCTCTCTATCAAATTGCGGCAGGAGAAACCCTCCAGCCAGAAGAATCGGCTAATCAAAATCATCATCCTAAAAATGCTGTTATTGATCAGGAAAATAATAACTATTCCCCAGCAGAATTTAGATTATCTTTAACTAACCCGAAAACCCGGACAATTCGCCTTTTGTTAACTCAGGTATTCGATCAGCATCGGGAGAATGTCCGGGGAATTGCCATGACGCTACAGGATATCACTAGAGAAACAGAATTAAATGAGGCAAAAAGTCAATTTATCAGCAATGTTTCCCATGAGTTAAGAACCCCTTTGTTTAACATCAAATCTTTTATTGAAACCCTGACAGAATTTGGTGAGGATCTCAGCGATACAGAAAAAAGAGAGTTTTTAGAAACCGCTAATCATGAAACCGATCGCTTAACTCGTTTGGTTAATGATGTTCTCGATCTTTCTCGGTTAGAATCCTCCCGTAACTATAACTTAGATGCGATCGATATCGGACAATTAATCGAACAAACCCTAAGAACTTATCAACTCAATGCTAGGGATAAAGGACTAGAATTAAGCTCGGAAATTGAAGCCAATTTACTACCAATTTTAGGTCATTATGATCTACTTTTACAGGTATTAACTAATCTAGTCGGTAACTCCCTAAAATTTACTCCTGCTGGCGGTAAAGTGGTGATTCGTGCCTATAAAATAAGCAGAGATAATCCCCAAGAAACTCCCAAAATTCGCGTGGAAGTATCCGATACTGGTATTGGCATCGATGCCGAGGATCAAAGTGCCATATTCGATCGCTTCTATCGGGTAGAAAATCGCGTTCATACCCTAGAAGGGACGGGATTAGGATTATCGATCGTCAAAAATATTATTGAAAAGCACTATAGTCAAATTAATTTGATTAGTGAAGTGGGAATTGGCACAACTTTCTGGTTCGATCTAGAGCTATATCAAGGCTTGATCGCCAGCAAAAAAATTAACGACGTGAGTTTATAAAAGCTAGGGCAATACTGCCCAAAATCAGGGTTAATAATAGCAATAATCCCTTATTTCTGAGACACCAATTTTTAAAAACCCTAGGCAGAGGGAGAGGAGGAATTTTTTCTGCTATCATTTGGCTATTTTTGTATAAAGTGCAGCTGGTAGCGTAGGGACGTTGGGGAAAATTACAGCTATCATCGCTATGATAAAGACAAGTTTGGCATAAAAACTCGCTGGTGACAGCTTGATGCAGGGTCATGCCGGGATGACCATAGGCCTTGAAAATATTCAAACAGTAGGGACATTGCAAGGCTTGACTATCGACCTTGTGCTGACAACGAGGACAGGTAATCATGATCGCTAAATTTTCCCTTTGAGGATTGTCATTGCTGATGATCATAGACTATAGCAAAATCCCCTGGCTTTTTCCGGTTATTTCACTAAATAGCTGCGCCATTGTGAGGCAACTTCTTCCAGTAAACGCCAAGTTTTCCCCTCGATCTGTCTTTGTAAATAAAGATCAAAATTGTTGTGTTGTTTGGTATCTTTTTGATGGGGCAATTGTAGAGTTAGATCGTAATCTCCCTGCAAGTGATAAACGGGTAAATTGCCCACATAAAGCGGTTCCAGACTGGTGACATTAATTTTAGCAATTTTTACCTGCGGATCATCGATCTGTAAAGATTGACTAAGGCGATCGGATGTGTGACGAAATTGTAATAAAAGGGCTTTGGCGACGATTTCTCCGTCGGGGGCAAATTCTTGCGGGGGAGTGACACTACCACAAGCGGTCAGGAAGACAAGGAAAATACTGGTTAAAAAACCGAGAAAACGGCGCATAGAATGATATTTTGAAAAAGAATGGCAGCGGGTTAAGAAGAATTAATTATGACTCAACCAAATGAGCGAGAGAATTTCAGCCAAGCAGAAACAGTGATCCGACTACAAGAGGCGATCGAGCAGTTAAATTCGATCGTTTCCCAACTTAACACGGGAACGGGGACAGTGTTACCCCCAAAAGTTGCTGTTGATAATCTTCTTAACTCAACGCAACAGTTAGCCGCTGCTTTAAAACCAGATGAATTCGCAGAAGTTGAGCAAAGTTTAACCCCAGATTCTCCAATCGAAGCAGCGGAGGGAATCGACGATATTTTACCTGATTTCGAGCAGGTGGAAGGGTGGTGGACGACGATTTTGAGCAAAATTCGCCGACTTTTACCGGGGGGAATTAGCGAAAAAATTCCCGATTGGTTAATTACCGGCTTGTTAACAGGAAGTTTAGTCACTATCCTATTAGTAGCTGTGGTCAGTTTACCGAAAAATCCTGCGGAAATTGCCGAAAATATGCCTGAAGTTGTCTCTAGTCCTTCCCCGGCAGCCGGGGAAATTATCGAAACTCCCCCAGAATTAATCGCACCAGAGGCACCGATTCCCGTCCCGATTACCAAAGCAAAACCGCGATTAACTCCCGAACAAAGTTTAGTCGCAGCCATTCAAGAGGAAATTACCGATTTAACTACTCGTTATCCCGCCGGTATTATTTCTACCGTAGAAGCGGATTTTTTGGCTAGTCGTCTAGTAGTTATTTTGGGCGATAATTGGTATAGTCTGGAGGCATCACAACAGGATAAATTGGCTAATTCGGTTTTTCAACGTTGCCAAAGTCTCGATTTTCGCCGCTTGGAAATGAGGGATAACGAGGGAAGTCTCCTCGCTAGAAGTCCCGTTATCGGCGATCGAGTGGTGATTGTCAATCGCACTCAACCCACCGCTGCCATCTCCTCTGGTGAGTAGTTTTCAGCGCGGAGGGAGGGAGTTTTCGACAAAGACAGCCTCAAGAATTCTCGCCCACCAGGCCGCTTTTTTCTCTCCCTGGTTAGATATCTATCTGAATATACACAAAAATTAGTGATCCCTGACTTAACAGTGCTATAATTGGCTAGGTAAAATTTTGTAACGATTCTTAATCTTGAACCTACCTGATAGTCAATGCTTCCCCCCGCCTGGGGTGGCCGCAGCAGTTTTGGTGCGAGAAAAATTGCTCCGATCCAACCCAACTCCCTTAAACTTTTCTAGGGTTCCCCCAACCGCCAAAATTTTGCCCTAACTACCAAGAATTAAGAGATTTCAGATTATACCATGAACTCTGTTATTCGTCAACAGCGAGCGCTGATCACCGGAGCCAGTAGCGGCATCGGCAAGGAAACCGCCCTCGCTTTCGCCAAGGCGGGAATTAATCTGGTTTTAATCGGTCGCGATCAGCAAAGATTGGCAACCGTGGCGGGAATGGCGGCAGATTTAGGCGTATCAGCCCAAGCTTACCCCTTAGATTTGGCAGATATCCCGGAAGTAGCTCCTAGTATCGCTAAAATCGCCCAAGAATCCGGACCGATCAATATCCTGATCAATAATGCTGGCATGGGTTACACCAACTCCTTGGCCGACACACCTTTGTCAGACTGGCAGCGGGTGATCGATCTCAATTTAACCAGTGTTTATCAGTGTGTGCAAGGAATTTTACCTGCCATGCGTCAACAGGGGGGAGGCACGATCGTTAACGTTTCCTCGATCGCCGCCGATAATTTCTTCCCTGATTGGGGGGCCTATAGTGTCAGCAAAGCGGGATTAGTGGCATTTTCTCGCATTTTAGCGATCGAGGAGCGGGCTAACGCCATTCGCATCACGATTATCATCCCCGGGGCTGTCAATACTCCCATCTGGGACAGCGATAGCGTCAAAGCAGATTTCGATCGCTCGGCCATGTTAACCCCGGATATCATCGCTCAGGCCATTCTGCAAGCGGTGTTACTGCCCAAACAGGCCGTAGTGGAAACGATGACCATTATGCCCAGTGCGGGGGCATTATAACCCGAAATACTTCTATTTATCAATCAATTCGCCTACAGGCCTCTTCATTATGACCATAGCTTCTTCTAACGGTTTAAACGGTAATTTAACCGACGCTATTCAAGCACGCGTGACCACTCGCCCCGATCGCAACACCCACAATGGCAAAACCGCTCAAATTCATCCAACTTCCGACGAAAACAAAGAACAGATGATGGATGCGGTCAGAAATATCCTGATCTCGGTGGGGGAAGATCCCGAAAGAGAAGGTTTATTAAAAACCCCCAAACGGGTGGCCGAAGCGATGCAGTTTCTCACCCAAGGCTATCAACAATCCCTAGAAACCCTCGTTAATGGTGCGATCTTCGATGAAGGTCATAATGAGATGGTATTAGTGCGCGATATTGACTTTTTTAGTCTCTGTGAACATCATATGTTACCCTTCATGGGGCGGGCCCACGTTGCCTATATTCCTAACCAAAAGGTGGTCGGATTAAGTAAATTGGCCCGCATTGTGGAAATGTATTCCCGTCGTTTACAGGTCCAAGAGCGCCTCACCCGTCAGATTGCCGAAGCGATTCAAGAAATTCTCGACCCCCAAGGGGTTGCCGTCGTCATGGAAGCAACTCATATGTGCATGGTAATGCGCGGGGTGCAGAAACCGGGATCCTGGACTGTCACCAGCGCCATGTTAGGAGTCTTCCAAGACGAGCAAAAAACCCGCGAGGAGTATCTTAACCTGATCCGTCATAAACCCAATTTCTTCTAGTCCCGGAGATGGGGAGATGGGGAAATGGGGAAATGGGGAAATGGGGGAATGGGGGAATTCAACTAAAACCCTAAAACCCTAAAACCCTAAAACCCTAAAACCCTAAAACCCTAAAACCCCAACAACCAAAACCTTCTAACTGATCACTGATCGCTGAATTTTTGCAGTCGCTCTAGCAAGAGGGCGACTTTTTTGAGATCTTTATCACCAGGCGATCGCTCAACGCCGCTAGAGACATCAATACCCTGGGGGTGCAGCCGAGTTAAAGCTTCACTAATATTATCGGGGTTGAGTCCTCCGGCCAGAAACCAGGGCAAGGGGGGCGAAAAACTGGCTAAGGCTTGCCAGTCTAAGGTATGTCCCGTACCGCCGAGCAATTGGGGATGGTAGGCATCTAAAAGTAAAGTATCGACGCTATTGAAGTAAATTGCCGACTTTTCCCAACTTTCTCTGTCTTTGATCCGCAAAGCTTTGATAATTTCCCGGTCGGGTAATAATTGCCGCAACCTTTGGCAATATTCGGGAGATTCTTTACCATGTAACTGCACACTTGTCAAGGGGGTTTTAACAATTATCTGCTGAATAATTTCCGGTTGCTCGTCGGCAAAAACGCCGATAAAATCAATTTTGTCGGGTATTGCGGCGGTAATAGCGTTAATTTGCTCGATTTTGACGTAACGAGGCGAACTAGGTACGAGGATAAAACCTAAAGCCGTAGCTCCGCAAGTAGCGATCGCTCGTCCTTGGTCCGGTTGGGTAATGCCGCAAATTTTAATTCGCATTTAATCTTATTCACAAAACGTTACAAAAACTGTTAAGTATTCAAACAAAAAGCGGTTTCGGGTCAAGAGCTTTTTATAATTCCCTGTGATTAACAAAATCTTATCAAGACTGGAGCGCAAATGATCTCTTCCGCCTTACTTTTCGCCACCGCTCAAACCATTCCCTGGAATTTATCCGTCGGCATTACCATGACGTTAGCTAACCTAGTAGCGTTCGCTATCGGTTATTTTGCCATCCAAAATACTGGGGCCGGCCCTGCTTTACCCTTGCCGCAGTTAGCCTCGAAAAAAAGCTTCGGTCTGCCGGAATTATTGGCTACCATGAGTTTTGGCCATATTCTCGGTGCGGGACTGGTTCTCGGTCTTTCTAATGCGGGTATTCTCTAATCAGTGATCGGTGATCGGTAATCAGTAACCAGTAATCCTACGCTAAGGATGAGTGGGGACGCAATGCTTGCGCCCAAAATGTCACATTGACAAACACTTGGTGGTGATTCGGTAGTAGTGATGGCGGCTTAATCCGGCTCTTCGGTTTGTGTTATGCAATGGACGGAGGTTATAAGGGATGAAACCCTTATAGAGAAAGATATTTGGCGATTTTTGTCAATTGTTTTTGATCTAGAGCGAACTAATCAATTAAATCTCTTGCCAGATAAGGATTTAGTCGATTTATGCCCCCCTATCGAACCATACCAAGTAACGAAGAACCTGAAAACTCACATCTGCT
>NZ_JASJFE010000992.1:0-6886 GCF_030067735.1 Microcystis sp. M53598_WE2
CATGTCCCCGGTCCCCAATGAACTGGCGATGATGCTGCGGGGTAGAATCTAGAAAAACCCTGAAGGAAATCCTTGAGGGGTCAAGAGTTGAGTAGTCTAGAAAAATAGAAGCTCCTATTGATTCCCTAGGGGAACCCCTCAAGTGACCACTTCCGCGATTGTGTTGCCCGATATTTTTAAAGGCATCGCCCTGTTTACCCCCGGGGGCGACCTGATTTACTGTATCGATCCTGATAAACAAACTCATTGGCATCTGAATCTCTGCGCTGCTCTCCAGTCCGCTTTAGGGTTGCCAGAACCCCCCCATTTTTTAGTTCCTAGTTTTACCGCTACCATCGATCGCTGGCGAGATCCCTACAGTCACCGTATTCATACTAGAGCCGAAGTCTATCCCCTTGTCCGTCGCTATCAGCCTTTATTAAATGCTATTTTCGCCACGGACGAGCGAGCTTGGTTTACTGTACCTTGGCAGGAACAATCCTCTAATCCCACTATCTTAGAAACCTATCGTCAGCAGTTTCCCCAACTTTGGCAATCCCACGATCTGATTCTCCGTTATCAGGAACGCCCCGCAACGACTTCGGGGATTAGTGCTGACTCTGACTATACTAACCCTAGTCCCAAGGGTTATGTTTTGCGGTTATTTGTCTCCGGCAATAATGCCAATACTAAACACACCCTAGAATCGATCCATCAGCTTCTAGAGCGAGAATTACACCATCCCTATACCCTGAAAGTGATCGATATCTCTAAGCATCCAGAACAAGCAGAATCTAATCATGTCTCTGCTATTCCCACTTTAGTCCGGGTTTGGCCGCAACCGGTGAAACGCATCATCGGCGAATTTGAGGATTTACCGCGAGTATTACAGATTATCGCCACCGCTTAGGGTTTAAAGACTTCTGACTCGATTCCTCGCCACCATTCGCCCAATTTCATTAAGTCTTGCTGAATATCATCCAATTCTTGGATATATTCCTGTTGGGAAAGACTGGCACGACGTTCTTGCAGTTTTTTGAGACGCAATTGCACCAACAGCCAAGGCTTAGAAATACCGTTAGTTTCTTCGATATAGCGAGCGATATCTTGACTATCCATAGTTTTTTACTGTTATTATCCTATATTTTGTCAAATTAACCTGAGACTCCTTTTTTTACTTGCAGAAGATTATGTTTGATTTTAGCCACTATTACCCCTACACCGAATTAGTTTCTTTCCTGAAAAACCTAGCCTCATCCTATCCTAATTTAATTAGCCTCACCTCGATCGGTAAAAGCTACGAAAATCGAGATATCTGGTTAACTACCCTCACAAATCAAGCCACAGGCCCCTATTTAGAAAAACCTGCCTATTGGATTGATGCTAACACCCATGCGGGGGAAGTAACAGGCTCTGCCGTCGCTCTCTACACTATCTCTCATCTTTTGCGCCAATACGGTCATAATTCCCCAATTACCAGACTTCTTGACCATTACACTGTCTATATTTTGCCGCGATTAGCCGTGGATGGAGCAGAAAAATATCTCACCACTCCCTATATGTTACGATCGAGTATTCGCCCCTATCCCCACACGGATGAGAAACCGGGGCTATATCCTGAAGATATTAACGGCGATGGTTTAATCTTACAAATGCGCCAAAAAGATACCTGTGGCGCTTGGAAAATTTCTGAACAAGATCCTCGCATTATGGTGCGTCGCGAACCGGAGGAATTTGAAGGAACTTTTTACACTTTGCTCACCGAAGGTTTAATCCGCGATTACGATGGCTATAATTTTACCACTGCCCCCACCCTAGAGGGCCTGGATTTTAACCGCAATTATCCCGTTTATTGGGTTCCTGAAGGGGAACAGCAAGGGGCCGGCAATTTTCCTTTTTCGGAGCCAGAAACCCGTGCAGAAGCCGAATTTTGGGCAAATAACACTAATATTAATGGCTTCGTTACCTATCATACCTATTCAGCAGTCATGTTGCGTCCCTATAGCACCCATCCCGATGAATATTTCCCCGTGGAAGACTTAGAAATGTATAAATATATTGCTGATAAGGGAAAAGCAATGACTGGTTATGAATGCGTTTCTGTCTATCACGATTTTCGTTATCATCCCAAAGAAGTGACTAACGGTGCCATGGATGATTACGGTTACGATCATTTTGGTTGGTATGGTTTTACGGTGGAGTTATGGGATGCACCCACCCAAGCGGGAGTGAAAAAAGATGATTATATTCAATGGTTTCGCTGGCATCCTTTTGAAGATGAATTGAAATTACAGCATTGGAATGATGAGAATTTAGCGGGAAAGGGTTTTATTAATTGGCAAAGTTTTCATCATCCCCAATTGGGAGAGGTGGAAATTGGCGGTTGGGACTTTAAAAATGTCTGGCAAAATGCCCCCGAAAAGTATTTACCGGATTTATGTGAGAAACAATGTCAGTTTACTATTGCCCATGCTTTAATGTCACCTCTTTTAGCTATCTCTCGTCTTGATCTTAAGTCGGAGGGAAATGGTATTTATCATCTGGTTTTACAGTTGGAAAATCAGGGATTCTTACCCACTTATACCAGTAAAAAGGCACTGGAAAGAAAGATTGTTCGTCCCATTCAAGTCAAGTTAAATTTAGCCGATGAGGTGAGTTTAATAGTGGGAAAATTAGAGCAGGAAATCGGTCACTTAGAAGGGCGATCAAATAAAGTATATAGTAGTCTTGCTCACGGTTTAGATTATCGCCGTACGGTGGAATGGGTGATTAAGGGAGTTTCTGGTCAAGAAATCGAGATTATCGCTATAGCTGAAAGAGCAGGAACAGTCAGACAAAAAGTGATTTTATAGAGCTATTTTGTTCGATAAAATTGTTAAATAAGTATCCTTGGATTCGGTGGGTAAAACTCGCAATTTTTGGCTGCGAAGATCCGGTTCTAATCCCAAAGCTTCTAAAGGAATTACTCCTAATAAATTGTTTTGACCCCCGGGTAATTCCAAACATTCAAAAGTCCCTTCCCGTCCCGCGATAATCAAGGTGGCATCGCGAAAAATTCTCGCTTTTCCTATGCCTTTAGCCGTAGCCACATCTACTTCTTTTAAAAGCTGTAAACCCAAGCGGGAGACTACTTCCGGCACTAGACAAAGAGTGGTTGCCCCCGTATCCACCAAGACATTTTCTAGGGTAAGAGAGCGAATTTGTTCCGGTGCGATCATACCATCCTCCGCACGAATTTGATCGGCGCGATTAATAACTGTAATGCTGGTGTAGATTTTGCCCATATCTTCTGTAATAACTGCTGGCTCAACCATAAGATTACCCTCAATTCTACCTTCAATTATACCGGAATAATTGCCAACAACACTGTCTAGTAATTTTAATTATTAATCCGGCCATCGGGCATAATTGCACCGCGGAAGTTAACTCCCATCAGATTAGCACTCATTAACTCGGCACGAGTTAGATTAGCATTACTTAAATCGGCACCGGTGAGATTTGCTCTAGCAAAGAAAGCATCGACTAAATACGCTTCGCTGAAATTAACTCCTGAAAGATTAGCCCTTCTTAAGTCAGCATGATTCATTCTTGCTGCTTGAAAATTAGCTTGACTAAGATTAGCTCGATCGAATTTTATTTGAGTCATAATTGCACTATGGAAATTTGCCTGCATTGCTTCCGTATCGGTCATTTTTGACCGCACTAAATTGGCTCCCGCTAGATTTGCCCCCACTAAATGCGCCCCGATTAAATTAGCATCAGTAAGTAAAGCATCTTGGAGATTAGCATTAGTTAAATCCGCTTTTCTGAGGTCAACATTGCACAAATTAGCCTCCTTTAAATTGGCTCCTACTAGATTTGCTCGCACCAGATCAACCCCTTTCATATTAGCCCCTTGCAGGTCGGCGCAGGAGAAATTAGCTCCTTGTAAATTAGTGTTATGATTTTTCTTTTCCTGACGCATATTTGTTCCCCGCAAACAAGCACCAGTGAGGTTAGCACCACTTAAATTAGCCCCCCGTAAATCCGCCCCGATTAAGTTAGCATCAAGTAACGTCGCTAGGGTTATATCGGTATCACGAAGATTAGCCCCTTGTAGCATCGCTCCGTGTAAATTGGCACTGCGTAAATCTGCCCCATTTAAGTCAGCTTGGTTGAGACTAGCACCGCTTAAATTAGCTGTCACAAGATTAGCTTGAGCGAGATTAGCCCGGTTAAGATAGGTAAAGAGAAGATTGGCTCCGTGCAGATCTGCTTCATTTAAAACAATGCCAATTAAGTCAGCACCAACTAAATTAACTCCTGGTAATTTTAAGCCACTAAATTGAGTTTCTCCTGCGGCATAACGTGCAATTAATTCGTTGGGTTTCATAGGTAGAATATCCAGATAAATTTGGGTAAAAAATTAAAGAATTTTTTGTAAAATTTGCACCAAAATACTGGCGGTTTGAACGTTAGCATCCGTATCCATTTGGGTTTGAGCAATATTGTATAGTTGAACTTCGATATCCTGGATGGATTTACCACTTTGGATGAGTTGTTTTAGTAAATCTTCTAGGGTATAACTTCGCAGAGTTGACCAATCTTGACCGCTCCGATCCCAAGGATGAAATAGGAGCGAGAAAATCAATATTTTGGCTCGTAAAGGATTAGCATACTGGAAAATTTCTAAACGAATTTCAAAGGGGTCGTAGGCGGTAATTTGTGGGGAATTACTGGGGTTGTTATTTGAGGAAGCCGGCTCGGCCAAGGGCAATTCCATGACTAATTGCGGTTCATTTAGATTGATGATCGAAGAGGAAAAATCCACAGGTTCACTTCTAGAGGGGGAGAAAGATGTGGTTTTAGACGCAGAATCAGAATCATTCTTTAGATGAACTATTTGAGTGTTCAAGATTTGACTTTTTGACTCATTATCCTCTTCTTCGTCATCGTTATCAGTATCGTAGAGAGGCTCTAGTTGGGTAAGAATAATATCGGCTAGGGCTAGGTAGAGAGCTTTTTTGTTAATCTTTTCGGCAACTTGCTTGAGAGTTTGTCGCAAGCTTAGGAAATTGGGATTGTTTCGCTGAAGTTCTAAAACAATATTTTTTAAGCCATAATTATTAATCACCGCTTGATCGTTTTCCCAACGATTTTTACAAGCGGCAAACATTAATTTTTGAATTCTCGCTGTCTCTCGATGATTTTCTATTCCACTAACCACCTGTCTTAATAAATTATCTTCCTCGTTGTTGACATCATTATTAACGGTGGTGAAGCTAGGGTTAACTTCTGGCTCTACCAGTAATAATTGATTGTCGTAGGCGGCAGCAATATTACTATATAATTGACTGATTTGCTCGATAATAACCGTGGCTACTCCCAGATAAACTTTAGGACGATTGAGGGTTTTAACTAATTTATAAACAGAAAAAGTTAATTGTTCTTTATTGGTTTTCAGTTGCACTAACTCCTTCACCAAGTCTTCCATAGCCACAGTGTTCAAAATATTAGGCTCATTTTCCCAATATTTTTTACAGATACAAAAGATTAATTTTTTGATCCGTAATTTTTCTTCGTGGCTGTCGAGATAGCGAACTACATCATTAAAAACGTCGATGGATAATTGCATAGTAACCTCTGATCCGAGAAAGGAGCCAGCCCTCGCACGCCTCTACTATAGCGGTATGCTATTGGTCTCTCGCGAGTCAGCTTGCCAGAATATATAAGTTATTCCTCGCTTTTAGTGCCTGAAAATATCCTAACCTAAAAGCGTGGCACTATTGAGTTGGGGTTGCTGGATCTGGTCTATCTTCCCTAAGAGTACCCAGCCTAATTCCTAAAATTAGCAAACGATTATTTTTTCGCCTGGCTCGTTTTTAGTACAAATGTTCAGACAAAATCGGAGTAAAGTCTTTAAGTTTAGACGACCGATGCCCGATAGGGTTAGAGTAATCAGGGAGAAACTGATTTATCGAGAGGCCATATCATCCCATGCTAGAACTCTACCAATTTGAATTATCTGCCTATTGTGAGAAAGTCCGTCTCATCCTCGACTATAAAGGACTTGCCTATAAAAAAAGGGACGTGGTGCCGGGGGTGGGACAATTGGAATTATTCCGTCTTTCCGGACAGCGACAGGTTCCCGTCCTCAAGGATGGCGATACTTATATTGCTGACTCGACGGAGATTGCTTTTTATCTTGATCGCAAGTATCCTGAAAAACCAATTATCCCCACAGATCCCCTACAACGGGGTCAATGTTTATTAATCGAAGAATGGGCCGATGAATCCCTGGGATTAAAAGGAAGAACCGCTTTTCTCGGCGCTTTTGCCCAAAATCAAAACTTTCGTACCGCTTTTTTACCCCAGGAAACTCCCGGTTTTATGCGCTTGTTGCTGGGTTCTATGCCGGGGGAATTAATTGATATTTTGGGGGCAGGTGTAGGTCTGGGAAAAGATGCTATCAATACAGCGAAAAAGGGGCTACAACAGGATTTAGAGGCTTTGAACCTCATTTTAACCAATCGTCCCTATTTAGTCGGTGATCAGCCCACTTTAGCCGATTTAGCCGTGGCGGGATTAAGTGTACTGCTTCAGTTTCCCCAGGGTTCCTATCTCAACTTGCCCAGGGAATTGCAAGGCAAGGGGATTCCGGGGTTAGCCGATAATAGCGCCTACGAGGGCTTTTTTGCTTGGCGCGACCGTCTTTATAGTCAATACCGTCAAACTATCACCCCGGGAAGTTCCACCCCTCCTATCGATTCCCCCAACTCCATCCAGATTGAATAGCAGCGCTTGACTAGGCTGGTGGGGTTTGGGGTGTAGGGTTTGGGGTGTAGGGTGTGGGGTGTGGGGTGTAGGGTGTGGGGTGTGGGGTGTGGGGTGTGGGGTGTAGGGTGTGGGGTGTGGTGCGATTCGTTGG
>NZ_JASJFE010000755.1:0-1710 GCF_030067735.1 Microcystis sp. M53598_WE2
AACAGGATTTAGTATCACTCCCTCATAATGACATTCGATAAACTACATAGCATAGCGACTTTTTTCGGAAGTATCAAAGTGAGCAAGCGTAATTTTTTGGGCGAGGATAGAAGTTTTTTGAGGCAAAAAAACAGAACGTTGCCGGAAATATTGGCCAAAATATTGACGGTAGAGAGGACAACTGACTCTGCAAAACTTACCTTGTCGGTGAATTAGTCCGAGACTTTCTAGGTGAAAAGCCGCCATTAAATCAATTTCTATGTCTTTTTCCGCCATCACCACCTTAGCAAAGATAGCCGCTAAATTGCCTTTTAAGTATTGTAGATGCCAAAGTAAACGTTTAAGATGGTCTGCAAAAATATTACTTTCCTCCTCGATAGAAGTAGCTAGAATGGTTTCTAGGGTACAATTACTCCGAGCAAGATGATAGCAAGCAAGACGAGTTAAATAGGGATTACCCCCTAGAAATATCCGTAATTTTTCGGAGTCAAAATTCTGATCTAATCCCTGTCTTTGACTTAATTCTCGTACTTGTGCGCTGGTAAAATTAGGCAATTCGATCGGTAAACCAAGACTAAAAGGAGATTGATAGGTATCTGAGGTTTTATCAACCTCCTGTGCAGGGGAATAGGCAACAATTAAACGTAATTTTTGCCAGAGGGGTTTGTTTTTGCCTTCCTCGTGCCAGAGGTGGAGAATACTAAAAAATTCTTCCCTTAGCTGTGGATAGGATAAAAGATATTCAAGATCATCAAAGGCAAGCACTAAAGGGCGATCGAGATGGGAGAGAATATGCTTTTCTAGATAGATTTTACAGTTAATTTTACGCCCTAAGAATTCATCCCAATCCTGTGGGAGATGATTTTCTAAATCTAACTGGCGACTAATACTAACGCAAAGCCAACGCAGCCAGTGATTTAAATCTTGAAAAATTGAGCTTTCTGCTAACCGAAAACTGAAATAAAGTGTATGGTATTGCTGTTGTTGTGCATAATTAATAATTCTAGTCATCAGGGAAGTTTTTCCCATTTTTCTGGCCGCGTTAATCCGGATAAGACTACCCCCGCGCAATATCTCTTGATAACAAGTCTGTTCTAGATTGTTTCTGTTGATATAAAAGGGGGAATCGAGGGGGACTTGTCCCTCTGGTAATTCAGGCAATAGTTGAGGATTAATACTATTAGTTTCTGGTAGGTTAGGACGATAATAATCGCTATTTTCTAAAGTTAAATTAAAGGCTTGAAAACAATGTTTCAGGGTTTGTTTATCCACTCCCGATTCACAAGCAAATACCTTCATCAGAGTATCTACCCCTAAAAGAGTTTTCTCGCTGAGGACTTCTAGGGTGAAACGATGACCGCAATTATCCCGATATTCCGCTTCTTGTTTGGCAGTAAGTAATTTTTCTAGTCCCGTGGGGGTGAGGATAACCCCGCGTCTGCGGCGCTGTTTTTCCAGTTTTTCCATGATAGTTTTTCCCTGTCCTGAACTCAAACTCTGCACCTCTAGTAGAGGTTTCGAGTTTCCTATAGACTTCTCCTCAACAGGGAAACAATCGATTCCGTAATTTTACTGGTTTAGCCATCGAGAACCTAGGAAAAATGGCTCTTCGGGAATTGTTATGCAAATAATTAACTTAAAATAAAATTCGATGAGAGCAACTACGCTCAAAAGTAGCTGAAATCCATACAGGGAAAGACTTAAGGCACA
>NZ_JASJFE010000472.1:0-4770 GCF_030067735.1 Microcystis sp. M53598_WE2
ATGGAGAGAAGCTGAAGAAATGACACCTAATCTAGAAATCTTGGTTAGAGGTGTTAGCTGGTTAAATAACAGCCAACCAAGAACAATAATTTATAATGTCAATGTTCCCATTGTTAATAACAACAATATTGATTTGTGCCTTTTAAAATGTGATTCGACGCAATTAGCTAATCAAAAAATCAAAAAACAAACCTTACAATCTGCTGATTTATACATTGCTTTGGGAGAATTGAAAGGTGGGATTGATCCCGCAGGAGCAGATGAACATTGGAAAACTGCTCGTACTGCTTTGCTAATATCTAAGCATCCTTATACTTTTTTTATCGGCGCTGCTATTGAAACAAAAATGGCTAGGGAAATTTATCAGCAATTAGAGACGAAAAAACTCACCAATGCCGCTAACTTAACCAATGATAATCAACTGGTTTCAATTATGCGTTGGCTATGCCATCTTTAACCTAGTTAACATTTAGAAAATTACCAATCAAATAAAGAAGTTATTTCACCATTAAGATAACTGCTGTAATTAACTTCCGTTATGGCATAGAATTACAATATCTATTAAATTTTACCCTATCGGTACAAAAAATCTTTTTCTACCACAAGAAACTACTTTTGAGCAATTAATTAATAAAATTTAATAAGTAGAAGCACAGGCAAAACATAAAACCCCCTCAACTGACTGAATGAAGGGGCATTTATAGTATTTTCGGTGGGCAATTTAGCCGACTTTTATGGGTTGAGTTTGCGCTTGAGGGTTGAAGCTGCGCCAAGAGTCCCGATAGCAAACAGTCCAAGAAGAGAATTGGGTTCGGGAACAGAGACAACGATAGGAACAGGTGTGTTAAAGGATAAATTATCTAATCCATAACCAGCTGAACTTGTGTTATCAAAATCGACCTCCACTCTGTTGATACCAGCGGCATTAATGGTAACAGGGAAGAAGGAGTTGTCACTTACGTTTTGACTAAAGAGCAATTGGTTGTTCAAATCGAATGCACGAACATCAAAAATATCGAGATCTCCACCAATGTCACCAATCGTAAAGCTTACAGAGTCAGTTACGGCAGGAGTAGTTGTGCCTGGAAGTACGAAGTTAAAGAAGATATCCGCACTTAGAGCAAAGACTAGATCCCCAGCCGCATTCAAGCCAGCAATTGCATTTGAGCCAAATGCAACTCCCGATGGATGATTTGTTACCGCAACCCCTGCGCTAGTCCCAGCTTTTCCAAAAATAATACCATCTGCTGCAAAGTCATCAGTAAGGACAGTATTTGCAGGAGGAGTACCCGATAAAAGAGAAGTTGAAGGCAACCCTTCAAACCCCAACGTAACTGCCATAGCTGGCGCATTAACCACAAAACTTGCTGAAGTCAGGCTGACAGCAACAATCACTAAGTTTTTTACACTCATTTTTGGCTCCGTCGATTTATCGTGGGATAAGTTTTTCTAACAATCAAAACCGGCTAACAACCCCTACTGAAAGTTCTTAGATTAAGCAACACCCCAACCCAAGACCAAAAGCAGACCACACAACAGGATACATTCCCCCCCCCCACAACTGTATCAAAAGCTACAATTTAATAAATCTTTACATTCTTCTCCCTCGCTTAGGGATTGACAGGGAAAGGTATTTTCCCCTGTTTTACCCCTTCTCAGGCGAACTATCCGCTTCCGTGAGGGATTGTGGCGCGGTGTGTCGGATTCGGTATTATTTATAAATATCACCACGAGGACCGATCTCAGTGACAATGAAAAGACGTTCTTCTCGATTGACCTGCATTAATACCCGATAATTACCCACCCGCAGGCGATAACTCTCTCGCCCTTTGAGTTTCTTGAAATCTGTCTGAGTAGGACTCGCCAGCAATTTATCCAGTTCATTCAAGATGCGCTCTTGGCTGCGGGGCTGTAACCGTTTTAGATAACGCTCGGCTGGTTTTAAGATTATGTAACGCCACATCCTAACTCAGCCTTTAACTTTACTAAGGACTTGCCAGGATCGCGCCCTTCTAAATATTCCTGATAGGCTTTCTTTCCTACTTCAATTTCTTCAGGAGGCACGTCATCAGCCGTCTCAGAGGTTTCTAAATACTCTAGGAATTGCTCAATATCTACAGCACTTTGGTCGTTCATGCTACTGCCCCTGCTTCCTTATTGTTTTTCTGACTTTCATTAACGATCATAAAACAAAAAGCACTGCCGAAGGCACTCGCGGGGCGATCTCGCCCCGCACTAACTAGCTGATAGACTAGGGATACCAGCTTTCCTTTGGGAGCGAGAGAGTGGTTAAGTTAACCGATTCCCAAATTGATCAAGAAATTGGCAATATTGTCAGTCAATTCCAGCTTTATCAATGTGCAGTAGCTAACAGACAACGAAATTGAGGGAAAAGTGATCGAACTGAAAACGCGCTATCATGATCAAGATTATCTCATCAGCGATCGCGTGGGGAATGATCGATCAATTACGATCAATGGAAAACACTATGGGGTAGAAGTGAGGGGAAGAGTATTTGATCATCTGTCTCCTCAAGGAATGAAACGAGAGGATTGGCTGAAAGATTTTCATTGCCAAAGTGAAGAGTTTATAAGCTACAATTTCGGGATTATAGCTCGTCTAGTGATCCGGGTGAAACCGTCTATTCGTGATAGCATAGAGTTAGACTTCGACCATTTGGGAGAGGCAAACTATGATAGAGTATAATTTAGACGCGGCGCATAGCATTCTGTATATGCAACCTACATCTGCACTTGCGGCGGAAGATTTCATCAAGATTGCGGAGGCAGTGGACCCCCACATTGAAGCCACTGGTGGTCTTGCTGGCGTAATCATCGAAGTCCCTAAGTTCACCGGTTGGGAGAGTTTTGGTGCCTTGGTTGCTCATTTCCGGCTGATACGCGACCATCACAAGTACGTCAGTAAGGTTGCAGTGGTGACTGATTCCACTCTGGTTAAACTGATTGAAAGTCTGGCTTCCCACTTTGTCGCCGCTGAAGTCAGGCAGTTCCCGTGGGGGGAAACTGAGGTAGCGACCCAATGGGTCTTGGGCGGCTCCTGATTCTCTTACAGTACAATAGACATCTCCAGCAATTAACCTCAATCTAGCCTGAATTTTGGAGGTGTCTAATACACGGTTAGACCGAACCGCTGGTCCACTAGGAGATATACTTGATCTGGATTACTCGAGTTCTGCAATATCTGCGATTGGGGTTTTAACTTCTAGTCTGGTTTCTGGTACAAACTACTACCTTTCTGGTAGCTACAGTGGTAATGTCTTCACCATCAGCACCGATGGTAGTAGCTTAGATGCACTGATTATTCAAGGTGCTGAGGCTGCTTTTTCAAGCAACGCTTCCTCGGTTCTTTTGAGATTGGTTAATAGTAATAATCTGGTGGCAGATAACTTTATTTAACTTCATCTCCCCGATGAAGTGGACCCTGAGAGTGAGTTAGCAAGGCCTAAGCCACCGCCAGGATCCTAGACAGTGCCAAATTGCTGTGTTAGAGTGATAAATACTAGGAATAATCGGTCAATCTTCCAAAGATATCTACTATTTTTGTGTAAAAGGAGTAGAAACTATGGGATTATCCTCAGAGGATTGGTCAGTCGAGAGAGAACCTAAATAATCACTCCACCATCTCTTGACAAATCGCATTAATTGTGCATTACTATATCTCGCTCCATACTGATATTTTTCTGAAGCTAGAAGGGTATATTAAGAGAGATTCCGATCAACGCTTATTGAGATAAATCTATTATGCTTATTTACTTTATTCATGGAGTGGCAACAAGAGATGCTAGTTATGCCAATAAATTAATTAAACTAATTGAAGAAGAATGTAAACGCAAAAATCGGGCGATTCCCTACTGTTATGCAGGGTTTTGGGGAAATGTTCTCAAAGGAACCGAAAAGTTATGGCGAGATATTGAGCAAGAATTACAGACACAAAAACAGAAAAATAGTAATTTTAACCCCGAACAATCCTTTCGCTATCAAAATTTTAGAAAAGAGTATTTATCTTATTTTATTGGTGACGCATTTAGCTATTTGGGCAGCGATCGAGGAACCCAAATTCGCCGCATTATTGCCGATCAATTAATCGATCTTGTTCAAGCTCACCCCAGGGAAAGCGAATTACATATAGTCGCCCATTCTTTGGGTACTGTAATCCTTTGGGATCTGTTATTTTCCCAGCGTTTTGACCCTCAGGATCCCGCTCACGAAATTCGTGATCTTATCGGTAAAGAACGGGGCAAACTTTCCCTATCTACTGTAACAACAATGGGTTCACCGATCCCATTTTTAAATCTAACTCTAGGCATTGATACTAATCAAATTGAAAAATTTATTAGCCAGCATCAAGGCCCTCGTTTACTCTGGAATAATCTGATCAATTCCTCCGATATTATCGCTTATCCAATCCGTCCTCTTTTTGATTCCATAACCGATGTATCCAAGATGTTAATGAGCGATTATTATCTAGAAGCGACTGGCAATATTTTTGATTCTGTAGAAATTGCTGCCGTTGTCTTAAATTCCCTTAATGCTCATACCTATTACCTAGCATCAGATAAAGTGGCCAAAAATATCGTAGAGACAATTTATTTCGATCAGCAGGATTATAATCATGGCGATAGTTACAGTCATAACACTTGTGTTGATCTTGCCATAGAAAGAATAGCTAAAATATCTGGAGTGACTAAAGATGTGGTAAAAATGAAACCTCTAAAAGAAAAAATATTACTAGAAGGTAAATTCAAAGATG
>NZ_JASJFE010000379.1:0-3898 GCF_030067735.1 Microcystis sp. M53598_WE2
ACCATATCAATCAATAATTCTTCCGTCGGTTGATTAAACCAAATTTGTAAACAAGAATTGCCATCGAGGTCGATAATATTAGTTATTGTTAAAGGTTCTGGGTTAATTTTGAGGGTAAACTCTCGTAAAGTTTGCCCACCATCGGATTTTGGTCGCAAGCGCAGCAGATGGGGTGATAAAATCACGGGTTGATTATAGAAATAGTTAGTTTGATGCCGAATGTGATAACGCATTAAGTTGTTAATTGGGATTGATATTGAAAGTTATTTACTGGCAGAGGTGAGGCAAGTTCAGGATTAAAAACAAAGAAAGTTTCTGTCATTTTTATTCCCACATCATTAACTCTTTTTTGAATATGGTCGAGGAATTCATGCAATCCCATTTCAATAACATCCTCGATAGTTAGATAACTCATTTCGGCACAAAGTCGCCCTAAACTTCTTTCTACTGAATTGCCCCAAGTTCCTACAGGAGTACCGGTAACTTGATGCAAACAGTGGTCTAATTCCCGCAGACAAAAGTGAATTGAACGAGGAAATTCTCGATTAAGAATTAAAAATTCGGCCACGTCACTAGGAGTAATCCGTCGTTGACATTTACGATACATTTCGTAGGCACTCACCGACCGCAGTAAAGCAATCCATTGAATTTGGTCTAGAGAAGTTCCTACCCATTGAGCGGAAGGCAAGAGATAATAGTATTTAACATCAAGAATTCTGGCGGTTTTATCGGCGCGTTCCTGTAATCTTCCCATAACGCCAAAATGCCAACCTTCATTATGAGTCATCGTTGCATCCATCACCCCTGCAAAACGGTGACTAGCCAATTTAACTTGGGTAAAAAAGTTCGGTAAAGTAGTTTGAGGATGGTAAGAGGAAGCATCTTTTACCATTAAGAAAAAACCATTAACCTGTTCCCACATTTCCGAAGAAATAATCTCGCGAACTGACCGAGCATTTTCTCGCGCCCAGCGCAAACAAGAGATAATTGAACTACTATATTCCGTGTCAAATGTCAAGAAATTGATCACATTTTCTGCGGTGGCTGTGCCGTAACGTTTCTTGAATTGTTCTAAATCTCCCGTGGTTAAAACCAAAGGTTCCCACTGTTGCAAAACACTGGTAGGTACATCTAACATTAAATTAAGGTTAACATCCATAAACCGGGCGACATTTTCTGCCCGTTCAATATAGCGATTTAACCAATAAATTGAATCGGCAACTCTACTAAGCATAATTAACCAGGAAAAAGTGAAAAGGTTAGGGTGGATTGGGCGAAAATAATTTATGCACTCGACTCATGATTTAATTTTGGCCGTAACCCAGCAAAATTTTGATTATTGTCTTGATTACTTGGTTAAAACCCAAGTGTCTTTACTGCCACCACCTTGAGAAGAATTAACCACTAAAGAACCCTTTTTCAAAGCCACGCGAGTTAACCCCCCGGGATGCACATAAATTTCATCGCCACGATGGAGAATATAGGGACGTAAATCCACATGACGACCTTCAACTTCCGTGTCAATTAAAGTGGGAACTCTAGAAAGACTTAACACCGGTTGAGCGATATAATTGCGAGGGTTAGCGGCAATGCGTGGGGCGAATTCTGCCCTTTGTTCGGGGGTAGCTTGAGAACCGACTAACATCCCATAACCTCCCGACTCATTAGCGGCTTTCACAACTAACTTATCGAGATTATTTAAGACATAATCTAAGTCCTTTTCTCGCCAACAAAGATAGGTGGGAACGTTATTTAAAATCGCTTCTTCTCCCAGATAATAACGAATCATATCGGGGACAAAAGCATAAATAACCTTATCATCGGCGACTCCCGTACCCGGGGCATTAGCTAAAGCGACGCGGCCTTCCTGGAAAACTTTTAATAACCCTGGTACACCCAACATCGAATCGGGACGAAAAACCGCCGGATCTAAAAAGTCATCATCGAGGCGACGATATACCACATCTACCCGTCTTAATCCCTTGGTGGTTTTCATTTGTAGATAACCATCAAAGACGACTAAATCACGCCCTTCCACCAATTCTACCCCCATTTGTTGGGCAATAAAAGAATGTTCAAAGTAGGCAGAATTATAGGTTCCGGGGGTTAAAACCACCACGGTGGGATTAGGTAATTGGGGTGGGGCTAAATTGAGGAGAGTTTCCAACAGATGGGAAGGATAATCATCCACCGGTTTAACATTCATTGTCTGGAAAATATCGGGGAAGGTGCTTTTCATTACCCGACGATTTTCGAGGACATAAGAAATACCGGAAGGAACCCGCAAATTATCCTCTAAAACGTACCATTGACCATCTTTATCGCGGACTAAATCGGTTCCCGTGATGTGACACCAGATACCTCCGGCGGGTTTTAGTCCCACACAGGGTTTCAGAAATCCCGTCGCCGAGGCGATTAATTCGGGGGGAATAATGCCATCTTTAATGATTAACTGGTCATTGTAGATATCGGAGAGAAAAAGATTGAGAGCTTTGATGCGTTGTTTCAGTCCTCTTTCTAAATAATCCCAGTCCTCAGCCGCGACAATTCGGGGAATAATATCAAAAGGAAAGATTTTTTCCACCCCTTGATTGTCACTATAGACATTGAAAGTCACCCCCAATTCAAACAGGGCCGACTGAGCGGTTTCCCGGTGTTGTTGAAGTTCTCGGGGCGGCAGATTCTGCAACCATTTGATTAAAGGGGACGCGTGGGGACGAGGTTGACCATCATCTAAGAATAGTTCGTCGTAGAAGCCTTCGGGATCGTAGGTATTTAATAGCACGCTGACCTCATTCCATACCGATACTTTTTTGCTAACATACATTAACAATGCACTCTAAGAGAGTCTCTTAAAGAGGGGGTATCTCCCAAAGCACGAAGAAAAATTCCTCGTGCGCCATTAATATCTCTATCCATCGTCTTGCCATCAATCTTGGATTTAATGACTTTTTTTCCACCTAAGTTATGTATTAATTCACCAGTCCAGCTAACTGTTTTCGACGTATAGGCTTCACAGCAGTCTATTACTAATTTACCCATCTCAAAAGCCTTATGCTTGAGAAATTGCTTAAATCGGTAATGAGACCAGTTAAGCATCTGTCTAACAGATTTTGAGCGAATCTTCCTGCTATTTTTTAGAACCATTTCTGACACTTCAAAAGTAGGCAAAAGAATCACATCAAAGTTATCAACTAGGAATCTAGCAACTTGATGATGAAGTTCATCTACTAAATTCCTGATTTTATTTCTTAGTCGATTAGCTGCTTTTCGATAACGGTTTCTGGTTTTAGCATTAACTTTGGTAGAACGAGAAATTAAATCATCAAGGTGATAGCATAATCGTTGGATTTTACCTATATCCTGACTCCCGATTGAGCCAAAACTATTAGGCGAGAATAGTGCCAGAAAATCTCTAACACCGGGGTCTAGGGCGACAATGCGTCCTTGGTTATCGGATTCGCATCGTTGCACCTCATGGGGAATAGCTAAATAGTATTGTCCATTTCTGGATACTAATCGGCTATCCCCAAAATTGTCGGGCAGTGATTCGGTGAAGCGTATTTGCCCTAATTTTGTGTGATATATTCCTTTTTCTGAAATGGCTGACTTAGGAATATAACATGATTGCTGTTTATCTTTACGGGAACGGAATTTTATTTTCTGGATTTCCCCAGTTTTTTGATATTTTCTTTGAGCATTTTTAACGGCTTCACAAGCGTCTTTGACTGCTATTGATTTAATCTGGTAGGGGACTTCTTTAGCCCATTCTGGTAAATCATTAATGATTCCCGTCTTGATAGCCTTCCAATTAGCTTTTCTATCTGGTTCCTGTAGATATTTAATGGTTTGGTTGAAGACAAACCGAGATACTCCCCACCAGTGTTTCATCAGTTTC
>NZ_JASJFE010000311.1:0-2739 GCF_030067735.1 Microcystis sp. M53598_WE2
GAAGTTCAACCCCAATATCTTAACGATTGGACACCGCAATTAGAGGCAGAATTTCAACAAAGGTCTAAGCAGGTTATTAACCATTTTGCTAAGGCAGAAAGTTATGGCAATTTGTGGGGAGAAAACGAGAAAAAATCCTATCCTATGGCCATGTTTGATTTCTTGGCAGGAAACCGGCAAAAAGCCCTAGATTTCCTGCAGCAGGATGACCCACAAAAACGGGAACAGGCCCACACCGATTATATAGATTATTATTTTTCTTTTACCCTGAAAGGACAAATTAGAAAGTATTTTCTTCTCGGAAAATATCTCGATCCTGTTTATCGTCAGAGAATGTATAATGCGGCGAAAATTTGGACAGAAACCGACCCTTTACAACGGCCCCATCCTGTCCACGGTACGGGCCAAGGAACGGGTAATGATTGGAGTATAACAAGACGGGGTTTATGGGTAGATAGTCGCAATACTGATAACCTGCGAGCGATGCGCGAAACATCGGTTTATCTGATGGCCGAAGAAACCGGAAATGAAGCAACTCGTCAAATTTATAAAAGTAAAATTAAGCGTTACGTTTCAGCTTTATATAACATCGGTATGGGAGAATGGGATTCAGAAGTTTATCACGGTCACACCTTTGCTCCCTATCTCAATCTCTACGATTTTGCTCAAGATACGGAAGTTAAACAATGGGCAAAAATGGCCTTAGATTGGTTATCCATGGCCGCTAGTGTTAAATATTATCGCGGTGGTTGGGGGGGCCCTGTAAAACGTGATTATGGTGATGGCCATGGCGTAATGCGATCGCACGCAGGCCGCACTTTTTGGCTATACTTTGGTGATACTCCTGTCCCCAATAATCGCCCGGAATTGGACTCTCTTTATCTAATTACCAGTGGTTATCGTCCTCCTTTAGCAGTGATGGAATTAGCCCGAAAAAACTTTAATAAACCGGTAGAAATTCTCGCCAGTAAACCCCTGTATGAAAACTGGAAACCGGGCAATAATCAAAGTCCAGGTTATTGGGAAACTCAATTTATCGGGGCTAGTTATCAAATGGGTAGTCTGGCGGGAACTTTCCCCGATGGCGATGTGGCCCCATTTAAATTAATGGCCTTTAATCAACACAAAGGGGTGGATTTTTTTGTGGCTAACACTGGCAAAAATGGCGTAAAACCGGGCAAAAATCCCGGGGATGAAATCGGACAATATCGTAATCTTTTAATCTGGTTACGACCAGCAGACCAAGCTTTTTTCTGGCAATTACCGAAAACTGCCAAGGTAGAAAAAGATGATAATATCTGGTTTATTCAATTAGAAAAAACTTGGTTAGCCCTGAGATTAATAAATCTTTCTTCTCCTGAAATGATCGAGATTCCTAATTCCCCTTATCCCGATGATAATACCTACCAAGCTTTACCCACAGGTAACAATTATGCGGGTTTTGCTCTGGAAGTGGGGGAAGCGGCAACCCAGGGTAGTTATGAGAATTTCAAGAGCATATTTAAGCAAAAAAGTCAAGTAAATTTAACTCAAATTAACCAAGGCAGCCTCTTATTTAAAGGCAGTCAAGGGCAGAGTTTACAATTGACCTATAATCAAATCAATCTACTGCCGATTTTAATTCGTAACGGTCAAAAGCACGATTGGTCAAAAAATTTCGCCCTTTATAACAGTTTAAGTCGAGATAACTCTCCCGTTTCTTTGGGTTGGAAAAAGGGCAAATT
This sequence comes from Microcystis sp. M53598_WE2, assembly GCF_030067735.1. NCBI lineage: Bacteria > Bacillati > Cyanobacteriota > Cyanophyceae > Chroococcales > Microcystaceae > Microcystis > Microcystis sp. M53598_WE2. The sequence continues at coordinate 1,725 of NZ_JASJFE010000311.1, forward strand.
AACCGTCAAAGCAGGGAAATATCAATTTTCTAATGCTTTGATCCTGTCTTCTCCTTAAGTTAAGCTAAACGGCGCTTAACCTGCATGATCCAACAGCTATAACCCTTTTGGAGTCTATATCGGTGATCCGAAGTAAAAGCCGTTTAGCTTATCTCCCTGGTGGTGGTTTCTGGGGAGAAGCTAATGCGGTATCAGGGGATGGTTCAGTCATCGTTGGTTTCAGCGATTCGGCAAATGGGCTGGAGGCCTTTCGTTGGACACAAGCTACAGGGATGGTTGGACTAGGCGACCTTCCAGGTGGTGGTTTCGGTAGCTTCGCCTTTGGAGCATCACAAGATGGTTCGGTTGTCGTCGGACTAAGGGAGGGTGCCAGTGGTCAGAGGGCGTTCATCTGGGATGCGACTAATGGTATGAGAGACTTGCAAGAAGTCTTAGTCAATGACTTCGGATTAGACCTAACAGGATGGCATTTATCTAATGCAAGGGCAATTTCCGCTGATGGACTAACAATCGCAGGTAGTGGAGGAAATCCCAATGGACAATTCGACCCACATTCCGCACCCTCAACTGTCACATTGAAAATTTTATCTAAATCGTCAAAACGATTGCCGGCTCTGAATTACAGGCTAATTTGTTTGCCCAGCAGATGCACAATTGGTGCTAAAAATCTGATAGCTCTGATACCAAATTATTGAAATAAACTCTCATTAAGCTGGCGATCGCTGACTAGAGTGTGACACTTCATAATTCTTAGTAATCGCTAAAAGTCTTACTATACAAGGGCTAGAGCAACTTTTGATTTCAACGACTAGGGTGCGGAATGTGGGTTCCGAGGGTTTTATATTGATACTTTTGATTCGCTTAGGTTATTAGGTATTTCATAGAAAAAATCAAAAGTGAGCTTTTACTGTCAATTCAATTATACTCCATTATCTCTTGACGATTCGATATTAATTGTCAAGCACTCCTTGGCGATTTTTCTGGGAACTACGAGAAAAATGTCTTTGGGCATAAA
>NZ_JASJFE010000787.1:0-6002 GCF_030067735.1 Microcystis sp. M53598_WE2
GCAAGAACATTATATTCTTGGATATCCTTATCCTTTATGTGAAGTTCATAATTTTGTTTCCTTAAAAAGGAATTTTAAGGAAGAAATCATTGCTCGTCTTAAGTATTCTCTTTATAGAGATCAGAGGATGGATAACGTCGATATTGAAAATCTTTTCCTAGATATACACAACAGATTTTAGTTAGTTTTGGGAGTAACTACAATTATGACGAAAGTAGATTTGGTTCTTCGTTACTTGGTATGGTTCAATAGGGGGGCATAAATCGACTAAATCCTTATCTGGCAAGAGACTTAATTGATTAGTTCGCTCTAGATCGAAAACAATTGACATAAATCCCCGAATGTCTTTCTATATAAGAGTTTCATTCCTTGTAACCCTGTCAGTTGCATAAGACAAACCGAAGAACCAAATTTGTCAGTTAGCAGGAATCTCGCCAAATACCTTATTAACTTATCTTCGAGATTATCAAGAAGGCGGAATAGAAAAATTAAAAGAAATCAACTTCTATCGCCCTAAAAGTGAATTAGAGTCTCAAAGAGAAACGCTCAAAAAATATTTCGAGAAAAATCCACCAGCCACAATAAATGAAGCTGTATATAGAAGAGAAGAATTGACAGGAATAAAACGAAGTCCTACTCAAGTGAGGAAATTCTTAAAATCAATGGGAATGAAATGTATAAAAGTAGGTTCTCTTCCTTCTAAAGCTGACCGGGATGAACAAGAAGACTACAAAGAAAAAAAGCTAGAACCAAGACTAAATGAGGCGAAAGAAGGAAAAAGGGCTGTTTTTTTTTGTTGATGCCGCTCACTTTGTTATGGGAGCTTTTCTCGGTTTTGTTTGGTGTTTTGAGAGACTTTTCGTTAAGTCACCGAGCGGGAGTAAACGCTTCAATGTTTTAGGAGCATTAAATGCGATAACTCATGAAGTTATTATGGTAACATATGACACTTATATTACAGCAGCTCAAGTCTGTGAACTTCTTAAAAAAATAGCTGCTTTAGGAATAACTATTCCCATCACTCTAGTATTAGATAATGCCCGCTATCAAAAATGTAAAATTGTTGAAGAATTGGCTCTTTCTTTGTCAATAGAGCTACTCTATTTGCCGTCTTATTCGCCTAATCTAAATTTAATTGAAAGGCTGTGGAAATTTGTCAAAAAGAAATGTTTGTATGGTAAATACTATGAAAACTTTTCTGACTTTTCTTCAGCTATTTATGAATGTCTGAATGATGCCCACCTGAAACATAAAAAAGAACTGGATTCCTTGCTCACTCTACGATTTCAGAAGTTTAATAAATCTCAGATTATGAACGTCTAAAGTATATGTGATTTTACAGGTGAGTTCGTACATTTGTATTGGTATAATTGTTGACCCTCAAGGAGATAAGAAGGCACAAGGACTGGTTACAATCAAGGATAAGTAATTTTTCGATCGATGTCATCTAAAAATAATCATGCGTCTCTTACACACCATGCTCCGGGTCAATAACTTGCAGGAATCTCTACAATTTTACTGCGATGTGCTAGGAATGAAGTTACTGCGCCAGAAAGACTATCCCAATGGTCAGTTTACCCTCGCTTTCGTCGGTTATGGCGATGAAGCTAATCATGCTGTCATCGAACTGACCTATAATTGGGGAGTCGATCGCTACGAAGTCGGTAATGCTTACGGTCATATCGCCCTAGGCGTGGATGATATCTATAGCACCTGTGAGAAAATTAAAGCCCTTGGTGGCAATGTCACCAGGGAACCGGGCCCGATGAAACACGGTTCTACCGTGATTGCTTTTGTGGAAGATCCTAATGGCTACAAGATCGAGTTAATTCAACTAGGAACCCAAGCTGCTGCCGTGGCTACGGCTTAAATTTATTGCCATCAAAAGCTTATGACTGTTGAAATTGAACGGAAGTTTCTGGTTAAAGGGGATTCTTGGCGATCGCTGGCTGCTGCCAGTGGGTTGTATCGTCAGGGATATATTCCTACCCAAGATGGATTGACAACCGTGCGAGTTCGTGTAGTTGGAGATCGGGGTTATTTAACCATTAAAGGCAAGACTGAGGGCATTAGTCGGCTGGAATTCGAGTATGCAATTCCCCTAGAAGATGCGGCGCTCATGTTAGAAAACCTCTGTAAGAAACCTTTAATTGAAAAGATTCGTCATCGCATTTCTCTGGATAATTTAACTTGGGAAGTTGATGAATTTTTAGGGGATAATCAAGGTTTGATTATGGCTGAAATTGAGTTAGAACAAGAGGATCAAGTCATTACTATTCCTGATTGGATCGGCGAAGAAGTCACGGGAGATGAGCGATACTACAATATCAATTTACAGGAATATCCCTATAAAATGTGGTCATTGTAGTATTAATTTCTTTCGGGGTTAACTCTGGGTAGATACGGCTTTTTCTGATTCGTTTAGCTTATTCGTTACCCGTCGGAGAACGCCATTAATAAAGCGATAACCTTCATCATCAGAATAACGTTTTGCTAATTCGATTGCTTCATTAATCGCTACTTTTTGAGGTAGATCGAGATAGAGCATTTCTGCCACGGCAATTTGGAGGATATCCCGATCAATTCTTGGTAAACGATGTAGTTGCCAATCCACTAAAGCACCGGTTAATTCCTGTTCGATTTCCGCACGACGACGATAGACTGTACCGATTAATTCTAGGGCATATTCCCGCACTTCGTACTGACTAGATAACTGGACAATTTCGGGAAAATCTATCACGGTTCCTAAACGATTAATGGCATTGTGAGTAAGAGAAATCGCTTCTTTTACCATGGTTTGGGCGCTTTTTAGATTTGTCGCCTTAGTATCACTAGCGAGAATCCGTTCATTACCACGACTAATTTCGGCAGCGGCGGTTTCTAAGGTTTCTTGAATTTCCAGGGTTAAGGTTCTAACCGCGACTAAAATTAAATCGTTTAAAGTTTGCTGTTCTAGGTTTTCAGGATTGCCTTTAATCTGACTTAAACTCAAAAGGGCAAGTTCTCGAGCAATGCGGCGGGGTTGTTGACGGGGAGACATAGAAGTTTAGAAGTAGAGGAAAGAAAATTATACAACTTTATTGATCGCTATTCGGTTGGGTTAATTTTTCTCGGCGATCAATCTTGACTTTCAGATCAATTCTTGACTAACTTCTATTCTAGCATAAAAGCTGCCAAGATTTAACTTTTCAAGTTTTAATTAGACAAAAGACAATATCTATCTTGAATCTCCCCTAATTTAGTCTCAGCTTCTTGAGCATTAATAGCTAATTGGGCAAACTCCAGAAAGCGTTTTAATTCCTTGCGTAATAAATTCCTTTCTACTTCCCAAGTTTCTCGATCTAAGGTCGGTGGCATAACAATCATATCAAATAAAGTGGCCTGTTTTTTATCGGGATGGGGTCGCAATATTCGCCCGCGACGCTGAATAAATTGTCGAGGATTACCACTACTAGCCAGAATGACTGCGTTTTGAATTGATGGCAGATCTACTCCCTCATCTAAACATCTAATTGCCACTAATCCTTGTAGATAACCCTCCTCAAATTGTTGGCGAATTTTTTCTCGTTCTTCTAGGGAAGTTTCTGCGGTGTAGGTAGCAACTCGATAACCTAATTGATTGCCCAATAAATGAGTAACTGCCTCTACTTGACGACGATAATTAGCAGTATAATTTTCCACATAACCATCCCCACAATAAAATAAAGTATGATCCGTATCTAAACGCTCTTGCATCAGTTGTTGTAAAGCCTGTAATTTATTACTTGCTGAACCGACTAATCGTGACCTTTGCATTAACAAAGCGGTGAGGTTTTCATTACCATTGAAATTACTATTTTTCTGCAAAGTCCAGCCGATTCTTTGGGTTAATTTTGCGTATAATAAAGCCTCACCGTCGGTTAATTCAACCAAGACTGGATAATAAAAATAATTGACTAAAGCTCCTTTACTAATAGCATCAGCTAAGGTAAATTCTGGTTGTAGAATTTGTCCAAAATAATCAAGAATAGCGTCAGTGCCTTCCTCATCAAAATATCTTTCAGGAGTAGCGGATAAAGCCAATCTTAGACCTAAAGAACGGGGTAATAATTCTTCTAATCGGGGGGAACCTAAATTATGTGCTTCATCACCAACGATTAAAGTTTTATCGGGAAAAAATTTTATTTGTGATTGAAACCCCTCGCTAATAAAAGTTGAGTTAGTAGTTAAAATAGTGACAAATTTTTGATTACCCGCTTGCACATTATATAATTCTGTGGCTAGTTGACTTTGCCATGTATGGACACTTTCGTAGGCTAAAATCGGTTTAAGATTAAATTTTTCCGCTTCTCGTTGCCATTGATTGACTAGGTGACGATAGGGGCAAATTACTAATAATACTTGCAGTTCTATCGCTTGGTAAAGTTCCATGGCAATAGCTAAAGCAGTAATAGTTTTACCGCTGCCGGTGGCCATTTTTAAAGTTCCCCGTCCCCGATTACGAAACCAACTGATAATCGCTGTATTTTGGTAGTCTCTCAATTCTAAATCGGGGGGAATTCTAGGAATACCAGAGGGATTAACTCGATAGAATCCTCGCAATTCAGCAACTTGCTTGAGTTTGCGGGAACTGAGAAAATCTCTAGTTATTTTTTCCCAATCTATCCAGCAACTATTCATAGGACCTCTTGTAAAAATCAACAATTGTTGTTAGGGTTAGGAGTCAGTAGCCAGTAGTCAGGAGTCGGTCGTCAGGAGTCGGTCGTCAGGAGATTGTTTTTATTTATAGCGTTTCCTGTTCGCAAGAGGTTTATACTAAATCCTGTTTAAAAGGTATAGGGGAGCAGCGGAGCGCCGGAGCAGGGAGAAACAATCCATAGCTTGGGAGTTCATCACACTATTAAAAATAGTTTTTGTATAAGCTCAAAAGTAGCAAAAAGCCAAAAAGCTAAAAGCTAAACGTTGCTACCTATACAATTGGGATGGACTAAAAAGACCATCCCACAGCTGTCAAACCACTCTTAACTGTTATCCTAGAAACCTAGGGAATGATTGAGATAATTTACCTGATCGCTACTTCTTCTTTTTGGGGAGTATTTTGCCGAAGTTTTTCTTGATCTTTGCGACGTTTTTTAGCATAAAGTTGGATTGTCACCGCCATTAATACCACTAAAGCTACAATTAACCAAGTGGTCAAATCGAGGGGTAATTGATTCTTAAATACTGCCAAAAGGACAATAACTACCAATAACAGGGTTGGTGCTTCATTTAAGGCCCGAAATTGCTGTCCCGTCCAATTACATTCCCCTTTTTCTAGCTTTTTCATGATGCGACCACAGTAGAAATGATAGAGCAGTAAAAGAGCCACAAAGGATAATTTAATATGTAACCATCCCGATTTTAAAATTTCCGGTTCTGTGGAGATTAAACCGATCGCCATGGCTACGGTGACAATCATCCCCGGTGTGGTAATGATATTGTAGAGTCGCTTCTCCATGATCTCGTATTGTGCTTTCAGAATAGCTTGTGCGGGTTCCGTTTCTGTTGCTGCCTCCGCGTGATAGACAAACAAACGTACCAAATAAAATAGTCCCGCAAACCAAACAACTACCCCAATCAGGTGAAATGCTTTAAACCAATAGTAAGCCATAGTCTATATTGTGATGTGAGTCCCGAATTATTTAGTCTAAGAGTTATCGATACTTTCCCAGACTATCCCTATACAAAAGTTTAGACGGAAAATAGGGGTTGGCGAGAGTGGGAATTATGAATTGGGTAGTGGGGTAGTGGAGAGCATTTGGCTGAAATTTCCCTAAACCCCTAAATCCCTATCACCCTATCTCCTGACTCCTGACTCCTGACTCCTAACCCAATGTTGGACAAAGATAAGCAAAAATTATTGATTAACTCCAAAAACTTGAGAATATTTAAATTAACATTCCGCAATATTTACAAATTCTTAAAAATTAATTGAGAAAGATTTTTATTTAACAACGATGTTATCATGGTTACAGCGATTTTAC
>NZ_JASJFE010000362.1:0-21345 GCF_030067735.1 Microcystis sp. M53598_WE2
CAGGGAGCATAAATCGACTAAATCCTTATCTGGCAAAAGATTTAATTGATTAGTTCGCTCTAGATTAAAAACAATTGACAAAAATCGCCAAATGTCTTTCTCTATAAGGGTTTCATCTCTTATAACCCCGTCTATTGCATAAGACAAACCGAAGAACCCTATTTCTTTTCACTTGCAAAACCAAATTTTGCTGATCGCTGGTTTTTCCTAAGTGTTTATACTCATCGCAGAACTGAGATGCTCCCGGTGATAAATCGGTCTTTGAACATCTTAATCATTGATAACTGATAACTGATAACTGTTACCTATCTGGGGGCCTCGATGGTAGCCGGATTAGTAGTATTGGCAGTCTTGCTGGTGAACATTTGTATCAGGCTAAAACCGACAAAAGCGAGTAAGGCTATGCCAGCAATAGTAGTAACAATTTTACCCACGAGATTTTCTGTGCGGGGGTGTTCGGGGGCATCCTCGTTGGGATCCTCCGAATGGGCAAAACGATTGTAGAGGAAATCGAGGGCTTCATTGCGGAGTTCGTAGTAACGGGGATCCTCGGTGATTTGGGAACGAACCCGGGGACGAGCAAAAGGCATCTTTAACACCTCACCGATTTTAGCGCTCGGGCCGTTGGTCATCATCACCAAGCGATCGCACAAGAACAAAGCCTCATCGATATCGTGGGTAATCATCAACACGGTTAACTGGTGTTCTTGCCAGATTTTCAGCAATTCTTCCTGTAATTCCTCTTTAGTAATCGCATCTAAGGCCCCAAAGGGTTCATCGAGGATGAGGACTTGGGGACGAATGGCCAGGGCGCGGGCGATCGCAACCCGTTGTTTCATGCCTCCCGATAATTGGGGGGGTTTTTTCTGGGCTGCTTCTGTCAATCCCACTAGGGATAGATTTTCTTCCACGATCCTCACCTTCTCAGCGTGAGATTTTTGGGGATAAACGGAATTAACCCCGATATAAACGTTCTCAAAGGCAGTTTTCCAGGGCAAAAGCGAATAATTTTGGAATACCATCATCCGGTCCGGTCCCGGTTCCTTAACCTCTTTATCCTGTAGCAGCACTTGCCCACGACTAGGAGAAGAAAACCCCGCCACCATATTTAAAAGGGTCGATTTACCGCAGCCGGAGTGACCGATAATGCAGACAAATTCCCCCTCGTTGACTTGCAGCTCCACACCGTCTAAAACGGTGTAAACCCCTTCGGGGGAGGGGTCGGGGTATTCTTTGGCAACATTACTAACTAATAAAAAAGGCTGGGTGGTGGTGCTGGAATTCACGGTCTTATCGGTAAAAGTTTGCATATTCGTCCTAGATTTATTTTAAGGTGGGCTTTGCCCACCACAACCATTAATTAGCGACGGGATCATCGAGGAGAACTTCCGAGACGCGATAATCGCGACGGATCGAAAAACGTTCCAGATAGCCGATCGGATCGTCGGGATTGAAAATAAGATGATCAAAGAGGGCAAAACTGTGGCGATTGGGTTCCAAATCGGGAAGGCCCAGGGACCTGCAAGCTTCGCCAAATAGATCGGGACGACGGACGCGTTCAATCACTTCCACCCAGTTGCGAGGGAAAGGCGCGTAACCCCAACGGGCAAGCTGAGTTAGGGTCCATAGGGCCTCACTTCGGCCCGGACAGTTAGCTTGATCGACGTAAAACTGATTAAATCGGAATAGGGGTTCGGGGGCAGTTCCTAAACCGCGATCATAACCATCGAGGAAACCGGGGCGGATAATTGCCCTATCCACACCCACATACTGGGGCTGACTGAGAATATTAACGATATGTTCTCGATTACGCTGATCATCGCAGTATTCGCAGGCTTTAATTAAAGCTTTCACCATGGCGATATGGGTTTCGGGATGTTTCGCTGCCCAAGTTTCCTTGACTCCGAGGACTTTTTCCTGGTGTCCGGGCCAAATATCAAGATCGGTGGCGATAACGTAGCCTAATTTTTCGTGAACGGCGTAGGAGTTCCAGGGTTCCCCCACACAATAACCGTCGATCTTACCCGCTTTTAGTAGGGAAACCATCTGAGGCGGCGGAATTACGGCTAAATTCACATCACTATCGGGATCGATGCCGCCACTAGCTAACCAGTAGCGTAACAGTAGATTGTGCATGGAAGCAGGGTGAACCATGCCGAAAGTGGCGATTTTATCGGGACTTTGCTGGAGGGCATCCTTTAAGTCCTCGAGTTTTTCTACCCCCAATTCCCTGTATTTATTGCTGAGGGTGATGGCGTTACCGTTGCGACTGAGTACCAAAGCGCTAATCACGGGGACAGAGGGCTTATTGCCGGCCCCAATGGTCATGCTCAGGGGCATTCCCGCCACCATCTGGGCTGCATCGAGACGACCGGTGGCCACTCCTTGGGCGAGTGCTTTCCAGTTGGGTTCCCGTTGCAGGATAACATCCTCTAATCCTTCCTCGGCGAAGAAACCTTTCTCTTTGGCAATAATAATCGGGGCGCAATCGGTGAGGGGGATAAAACCGATGGTAGGATTGGTTTTCAGTCGGGTAGCTTGGCCGATCACTGTTACCGGTTCGGTGGGTTGGCCGACTTTCTTCGATCGCTTCTGTTGGTTGAGGAAATAAACGATCTCGTTACGGAGGGAGTAGTAACTGGGGTGGTTAACTACTTCTAAACGATGCCGGGGCCGGGGAATGGGAACATCGAGAATCTGACCGATATGGGCCTCTGGACCGGTGGTTAACATCACCACTCGATCGGATAGTAATAGGGCTTCATCCACATCGTGCGTGACCATGATACAGGTAACGTGGCTTTCCTCGACGATTTCCATCAAACGTTCCTGTAAATTGCCTCTGGTTAACGCATCCAGCGCCCCAAAGGGTTCATCGAGTAGCAGAACTTTTGGCCGTAGGGCTAAAGCGCGGGCGATCGCTACCCGTTGTTTCATGCCTCCCGATAATTCTCCCGGTCGTTTGTTGGCCGCATGGCGCAGGTGTACCATATCGATACTATGTTCGATGACACTTTTGCGTTCAGCAGCCGGCAGATGACGCAGCACACGGTTAACTCCTAGGGCGATATTTTCCCGGACGGTTAACCACGGCAGCAGCGAATAATTCTGGAACACCACCATGCGATCGGGACCGGGACCTTTAATTTCTTTTCCCTCTAAAATTACCCCTCCCACCGTCGGGCGATCGAGTCCAGCGACCATATTTAAGAGGGTGGATTTCCCGCAACCGGAGTGACCGATTAAAGAGATAAATTCCCCTTGAGTAACGCTGAGATCGATATTTTTCAGGGCAATATATTGACGGCCATCGGGCAGAGGGAAAACCTTATCAATGTGATCGACTTCAATAAATGCAGACATTTTCAGTTATCAGTTATTAGTTATCAGTTATCAGTTATCAGATGTGAGTTTTTAGTTTACTGTTTACTGTTTACTTAAAAAGCTCCCCACACCCCACACCCCACACCCCACACCCTGCCCCCACCGAAAAACTTTTTGCCGCAAACCCTATTTATTTTCTTCGGGTACAACTAATTTAGCGATGTAGGCCATGAGGCGATCGAGTAGGAAACCAACAATACCCACATAAATCAGAGCGAGGATAATTTCACTGATCATGGAACTATTCCAAGCATCCCAGATAAAGAAGCCAATTCCCACGCCACCGATCAGCATTTCCGCCGCTACAATCGCCAACCAAGATAAACCGATACCGATTCTTAATCCCGTGAAAACGTAGGGAACAGTAGCGGGAAAAAGAATGTTGAAAAAGTATTCAACTTTGGATAATTTTAGCACTCTAGAGACGTTTTTATAGTCTTGGGGAACCTGCTGTACTCCCACGGCTGTGTTAATAATAATTGGCCAAATTGCTGTAATAAAAATTACAAATATGGCACTAGGTTCGTTATTGCGAAAAGCCGCTAGGGAGATGGGTAGCCAAGCTAGGGGGGGAACGGTACGCAGGATTTGGAAAATCGGATCGATCGCATCATAAATTAGGGCGCTACTACCGATTAAAATACCCGCAGCGATACCAACAATAGCGGCAAGGGTAAAACCGACGGCCACCCGTTGTAAACTGGCGAAAATTTGCCAGAATAACCCCACATCCGTGCCACCATTATTGAAAAAGGGATTAATAATTAATTCCCAGGTATCGCTAACCACTTTAGTGGGACTAGGAAGGGGAGCATCGGGACTAAAACAGAGTATTTGCCAGATGACGAGGAAAATTAATAAAGCAATCGCCGAAGTTGCTAGTTTGGGTAATTTTTTTTTGAGGTCTTTTACCCATTTTGAACCTTGAGAACGACGAGAAATAGAAACAGCCATAATCAGTTATCAGTTATCAGTTATCAGTGGTGGAGTGGTCAGTGGTTCAGTGATCAGCATCAGTGATCAGTTATCAGTTATTAATTACCAGCTATCAGAAAATCATCTTTAACTGTTGACTGGTTACTGATCACTGAACACTGATTTAAATCTTCTTGATCTTGAGGGAATCGAGGTAGGCTTGGGGATTTTCGGGGTCAAATTTCACGCCATCAAAGAAAGTTTCCACGCCGCGAGAGGTAGAGGTGGGAATTTGGTCGGCGGGAACATTGAGGGCTTTAGCGGCTTCCCTCCAGATATCTTCCCGGTTAACTTTATCCACGAGGGCTTTGATGTCCGTATCGGCGGGAATATAGCCCCAACGGATGTCTTCAGTCACAAACCAAGTATCATGACTCTTGTAGGGATAGGAAGCGTTATCAGCCCAGAATTTCATGGCTACGGGGCTATTTTCAATTTTGCGACCATCACCGAAATCGATATTACCTTGCATTCTTCCCAAGATATCGGCGGGGTCAATTTTCAGCCATTCCCGTCCTGAAATAATCTCGCACATTTCCTTAACATTAGCGGGATCGTTGCACCATTGTTGCGCTTCTAGAACAGCCATAGTTAAAGCTTTTGCCGCTTTGGGATTTTTATCCACCCAATCGGCGCGCATGGCGAAAGCTTTTTCGGGGTGATCCTTCCACAATTCCCCAGTAATCAAGGCCGAATAACCGAGTTTTTTGTTAACTAATTGGGCGTTCCAAGGTTCCCCCACACAGAAAGCTTGCATCGTGCCGACTTTCATGTTAGCCACCATTTGTGCCGGAGGAACAACAATTAGGGATAGATCTTTATTCGGATCGATGCCGCCGGCGGCTAACCAATAGCGCATCCAGAGATCGTGAGTACCACCGGGGAAAGTTACGGCGGCTTTAACTTCTTTGCCCGCAGATTTAGCTTTAGCGAAGGATTCTTTCAGTACACCGCTATCGAGGGCAACCTTTAGATCCATGTATTCGTTAGCCACAGAAATCGCCTGACCGTTGGTATTCAAACGTGCCAGAATATACATTGGTACGGGCTGTTTGGTAATTTTGCCCAAGGTCATTAGGTAGGGCATGGGGGATAAAATATGCGCCCCATCGATACCGTTACCCGCCGAACCTAATTCGAGGTTATCCCGGGTTGCAGCCCAAGAAGCTTGTTTCATCACTTGCACATCGGGCATCCCGTGTTTAGCGAATAAACCTTTTTCTTTAGCGATAATTAAGGGGGCAGCGTCGGTGAGGGCAATAAAACCTAGTTTAGCGGTGGTGACTTCGGGGGTTTCTCCACTGGCAGCGGGGGAAGCGGCAGGACTGCCGGCCGGGGAGGGACTGGTTGCGGTATTATTGGGAGTGGCGCAACCGTGGAGAATTGCTGTTCCTACGGCAGTTGCCCCGGCAGTGAAGATAAATCTACGTCTAGAAAGTTTACTCATGGACTAAAAAATCGTGATTAGAAACTAAACAAAGGTGATGAAACGGTGAAAAATTCTCATTACTTCCCCTAACTGACTGCGGTGATAACCGAGAAAATTTCTTGCAAGTAACTGTTGATTCAGTAAGGAGGCTTTAACTATTTTTTATCTCTCGATCGCTTTTGCTTCTCCATCTGGGGAGATTTAACAGTAGTTTTTGTCTAAGAGATTTTTTCTAGAAGCATAACAGTTTTGAGGAGTCGATAGATAGATAGGGGCGGTTTTTGGTCATCTGGGCTAGAAAGATCACTTTATTTCAGGGTTATCACCGAAGCAATTAACTTAAATTTACAGTCTTCAACGGGAAAGATAGTATAGATTGTTACAAAATATTGCCAGTCATGTCATAAAAGCATAAAAATTTGTCTGAAACGCATGGTGGGGCGATGGGGGTTTTTTAGCTATCTTGACTCAGTTATCGGATTTGAGTTTGCAGTTCACTGATTACCGGTTAATGTTTACCGATTACTGAAAAATCGCCGCAAGTATTAGCGACGCGACCAGCTTGAGACAATCTCTGTTATGCTTTGGAACTTGCCAAGGGCAAAAGCATATTATTATCGCTCGATGTTTCCCCTTGATTAGATGCTTAGGAATATTGTCAATAGTGGCAGTTAGTCAACTGTGCCTATTTGATCGTTTGTCTTGATCACGATACTTTTAATCCTTACTGTCGCACCTATCCCAGACTCTTATCAAAAACTGGCTGTCTGGGATTCAGGAAAGGGCTGAAAAAATCTCTTAAATAACCTTCAATTATTCTACAGCGTTTTATCTGTTTTCATTTCATTTTAAGATGGCTCAAAGTTTCCCCGTTCCTGACTATCTTTCCGGTTTACTAGGCTTTTAGAACGGTTTTATGACTTTGATTGTTGACGATATTTGCTCTGTCTTTGGGATGACTTTTGCTGGTCTGCTGCCGAGATTGACACAAGAGAGGTAAAATCGACTCTGTGGGGATGCTTTAACCGGCATCTCTGTTTTTTGACAGGGGAAGATTTAACTGCCCCGACAATCGATCGAGCGTTAAACCTAAGCCGCTAAACTGAACATAGCTGCTTGTCCTTGGCTCTCATTTCTCAGATTGTAAAATAATGCAAATTTATCTTGACTATAGCGCCACTACCCCCACTCATCCCCAAGTAATCGAGCGGGTTGCCACTATTCTCCAGCATCATTGGGGCAATCCCTCCAGTTTACACACTTGGGGACAGGATACGGCGACAGTCATCGAAATGGCCAGAGAACAGGTGGCAGAGTTAATTAATGCCAATCCGGACCAGATTATCTTCACTTCTGGCGGCACGGAAGCGGATAATTTAGCAATTATCGGGGTTGCTCAACAGTATAACCGCCCCCGTCATATTATTATTTCTAGTGTGGAACATTCTGCGATCGCTGAACCCTGTAAACAATTAGAGCAGCAAGGTTGGCAAATTACTCGTCTTCCCGTCAATCGTCAAGGTAGAGTTAATCCTTTAGACCTAAAAGCCGCAATTCAAAGCGATACGGTCTTAATCTCCATTATTTACGGACAAAGTGAGGTGGGAACCCTACAACCGATTGAAGAATTGGGCAGCATTGCCAGGGAAAGGGGAGTTCTTTTTCACACCGATGCGGTGCAGGTGGCGGCAAGATGCGATATTGATGTGCGAAAACTGCCCGTAGATTTATTATCTCTTTCCAGCCATAAAATTTATGGAATGCAAGGATCGGGAGCTTTATACGTCAGAGCCGGTGTCGATATTCTACCATTACTGCGGGGCGGTGGTCAGGAAAAAGGTCTGCGATCGGGAACCCCAGCCGTACCAGCGATCGCTGCTTTCGGGTTAGCGGCCGAATTAGCCCAAAAAGACTTAATTAGCGAAAAAATGCGTTTAATAGCCCTGCGAGATCGATTATTTGACCTCTTAGCCGATTATCCTTATCTGCTGCCCACAGGAGACCGATTCTATCGTTTACCCCACCACGTCAGCTTTATTGTCCGTCCAGACGATGACAGTCACATCACGGGAAAACAGCTAGTTCGTCAGCTTAATTTAGCAGGAATCGGCATTAGTTCCGGATCCGCCTGTCATAGTGGCAAACTTTCCCCTAGTCCAATTTTAAAAGCTATGGGCTACAGCGATCGAGAAGCATTGGCGGGAATTCGTTTAACCCTGGGAAGGGACACCAGCGCAGCCGATATCGATTGGACGGCTCTAGTATTAAAACAAGTGATTGATCGCTGTTTATCTGCCTTAATTGTTAGCAAGAGTTAGTTTATCCCTCAAATTGCCCTTCGATCAAGATAATTTCGCCAAAATCGGGAATCCATGCCACCCAACGGCCCTGATCCTGTTCACAGAGTAGTAGTGCTTCATCAAAGCTGTATGGAGAGGGGAGCATTCTGAGTTGTACCCATGTGTTTGCTTGGGGACAAGTAACAACGGCAGTAGTGCGGTATTGTAGTAAAGACATACACAGATCACCCTGATAATTCTGTATCTAAATTTACAAACAAACCGATGACTGTGGATAACTTTGTTTTAAATCTTTACATCTTTACCAGAGTTCTTGCATAATTAATTTTTGAGAGGGCAAAAATGAGAAAAATAAGCATAAAATTGCATAAAATAACTAAATAGAGCATTTAATTGATTAATGCTCATTCTTAATTCTCCTGACTACTGACTCCTGACTCCTCACCTAAAGGAAGATTTTTGATTTTTGCAAGAGGTCTATTTATTCGGCCAATCCTAGTTATGATCATTATTGGTAAATTATAGTTAATAACTGGTAATGGTAAGTTCTTTCCCTCGCAGCTATAAAATCGCCGTCATCGGTGACGTTCACGACCAATGGGAAATAGAAGATAATTTAGCACTAGAAGCTTTACAAGTGGATTTAGCCCTATTTGTCGGCGATTTTGGCAATGAATCCCTAGAAATTGTCGGCCGGATTGCTAGTTTGTCCTTACCAAAAGCCGTTATTCTCGGTAATCACGACGCTTGGTATAGTGCCACCTCCTGGGGACGAAAAAAATGTCCCTACGATCGCAACAAGGAAGATCGTGTCACCGCCCAGTTAGAATTATTAGGGGTTGCTCATGTGGGTTACTCAAAACTAGACCTACCCAGTTTAGAGCTTTCGATTGTTGGGGGTCGTCCCTTTACTTGGGGGGGATCCGAGTGGAAAAATGGAGAATTTTTTCAAGAACGCTATAATATCAGCAGTTTTGCCGAATCTACCGCCAAAATTATCGCTAATATTCAAGATACTGCCTATAATAACCTGATTTTTTTAGGTCACAATGGTCCGGCCGGACTGGGAAAGGAAGCGGAAGCTATCTGTGGTCGCGATTGGCAACCCTTGGGAGGGGACCACGGGGATCCGGATTTAGCAGCGGCCATCGAACAAGCACAGCTATTAGGAAAACAGGTTCCTCTCGTCAGTTTCGGTCATATGCACCACCGTCTCCGTCATACTACTTCCCGTTTACGCAATCCCGTGGTCACTTCCGAGATGGGAACTGTTTATCTGAATGCTGCCAGTGTCCCTCGTATTCTCCACTCCGATACGGGTAAATCTCGCAATTTTTCCCTAGTCACTCTTGAAGAAGGTCTAGTCACAGAAGCATCTTTAATCTGGTTGAACGATAATTTCGAGATTATCAGTAATAGAAAACTTTATCACTCCGGGTCATCAATCGATCGCCTATCTCCCCAATCTTGTTATTCTTAATTTACATCTCCCCACACCCCACTTCCTATAGATAGTTAATTTTTTGAGCGAGTAGAGGTAAAGCAAGAGCGATAGTAACACTAACTATCATACCGATAAAAGCTTTTAAGGCATCCCCTAAAACCAGTTTACCCGTGGCGGCTAAATTAGGGGTTTCTCTGGTTAAAGTCAGAGAAATTTCTCGACCTCCTAATAAACCTAAAAATACCCAAGTGGTACTCATGGGAATATGATTATAGCCAACGAAAAACAGTAAAATTAGACCATAAATTAAGTTAATAATTGTTGCAGAACGCAGATCATGGGCGTTAGTTTTGCTAGTGACAATTTTCTCGATTTGACCACCGTGATTAATAAAAATGATGGTTTGCAGGAGTAGCATAACTGTTAGAGATAAAACTAACCATGTTGCCGCTAACTTTCTGGGAAGATAGGCGAAAATATTAGCAAAATCTTGCATTAACCATTGACTCCAGAGAAACCCGGTGGATAACCACTGTAAAACCACCCAGATTTTTTGAGGTTCTTGATTAACTGTTTCTAGGAAAAAGTTTTCTAATTGATAAATAATTCGATAGATGACTAACCCCACTATAACAGCAATAGCATAACCCCAAGCAGATTTAATTAACATTTCATCTAGAGATTGGGGAGCAAAAACTGTTAAAACCAAAAAGGTTGTACTCACAGGTATTCCCCAAGTGGTGAGAATTAAAATTGCTAAGGGAGGAACGATATAAATCCAAGTAAAAGTTTCTGGGAAGGGAATCATTTCTAGTCGATTATAAGCCACATCTCCCTGATTAATATACCAACCAGCGATAAAAATCGAGGCTAAGATTATACTGGTGTACAGCCATAAAATCCACCAGGGACGTTCTTCATTGGCACTTAAAAAAGTCCCTAAAGTTTGTAGGGAATCGTTGGCAACAATCGCATAAGCTGATAGGATAAAGCCAGCAATCATCAAAAAATTACTCATAGACAAGTGAAAAAAATAAAACTTAAAGTAATACAAATCCTGTTCAAACAGTAGAGAAAAGCGCAGAGGTAGGAGAGCGGGAAGTGGGGAAGTGGGAATAAACGAAAACTTCCTACATCCCCATTAATATAACTGCTATAACTCCTTAATTTTGCTTTAAAAAATCCCTCGCTAGATAGAAAGCAGCTAAACTACCAGAGACGGTAATTTCCTGTGGATTAATTTCCTGTAAAGGTCGAAGAATAACTTCAATTTCCTCGGTAATATCTAACTTTTGTTGACCTGTGGGAGTAGCATTAAGAGCCAAAAAAATATGAATTCTGTTAGTATCTTTAACGGGATTATCGTACAAAACAGCCAGAGGTATTAGAGAATCACTTTGATAACCGGTTTCCTCCTCGAATTCCCGACGCGCTGCCGCAGTAATATCATCTTCACCCGCATCTACTGCCCCGGCGGGAAATTCCAATAAAATTTCCTTAACTCCGTGACGATATTGACGGACAAAAACCAATTGATTATCCCCAGTAACTGGAACAACTAAAACAATTTCAGGACGAATATTAACGAAATAATCATCGATAACTTGTCCGGAGGATAACTTCACTGCGTCTTGACGGACTTGACACCAACGATTATGAAAAACTAGCTCGGATTTAATAATTTGCCATTTTTTTAAATTAGTCATCGACAATCCTGTTATAATTGCAGTGAAATTACTAAACTTTTTCTCAGATAATTATAGCTATCTAGGGACTATTTCTGATAAGATTTAATTTTATACTCCCATCTCCCATGTCGTTAATTCAATGGTATCCCGGTCATATTGCCAAAGCGGAAAGAAAACTCAAGGAACATCTTAAACTCGTGGATGTGGTCTTAGAAGTGCGCGATGCTCGCATTCCCTTAGCTTCCCATCATCCGCAGGTGGACGATTGGATTGGCAATAAACCGCGCTTGTTAATCTTAAATCGTCTCGATATGATTCCCGAATCTGCCCATCAACAATGGGTAACATGGTTTAAAAGTCAAGGAAAAACCGTCTATTTTACTAACGCTAAACAGGGAGAAAGAGTTAAAGCAATTATCAAAGCGGCGGAAAAAATTGGCGATGAAATTAACCAAAAACGCCAACTGAGAGGAATGTTACCGCGTCCAGTGCGCGCCGTGGTGATCGGGTTTCCCAATGTGGGCAAATCTGCCCTGATTAACCGTTTATTAGGGCGAAAAGTCGTCGCCAGCGCCCGCAGGGCCGGAGTAACGCGACAATTACAATGGGTACGAATTTCCGACACCTTAGAACTATTAGACGCGCCGGGGGTGATCCCTTCCCGTTTAGATAATCAAAGGGATGCGGTGAAATTAGCTATCTGTGAGGATATTGGCGATGCTGGTTATGATAACCAAAGGATAGCGGCGGCTTTTGTCGATTTATTAATAGAATTACACTATGAAGGTCTTTTACAATCTCGTTATGGGTTGAATACTCTAGACATGACCGGGGAAGATTTTATCGAAAAATTGGCCAATCTCAAATATCAAGAAGATAAAGAAAGGGCAGCCATGCAGTTACTCAATGATTTTCGTAAGGGAATCATCGGGGCTATTCCCTTAGAATTGCCCCCTTCCTCTTGAAATCGCCTGTTTTTAACTCAATAGTTAGGGTCTGCTGAAAAAGTTTTTCCTAGGGGCAGGGTGTAGGGTGTAGGGTGTGGGGTGTGGGGTTTTACCGATTTTGAGGGGGTCAATTACCTAATTTTCAGGGAAAAAGTAGCTGAATTTCCCCCTGATCACTCCCATATCTGGTACTTTTGGATTTCAAAAAAGGCTAAAAGTCTTATCCAGCAAGGTTTTTAGATTTATTCAGCAGACCCTAGTTAATTCCCGAATTTGTCAAAATTACCGCCTGTTAGTCCACTGAGTTGCCGATAAGATTAAAGAAATCGGTAAAGTTGCGGGGATCGATCGAACTGTGAAGGAAGATAGGGAATAAACGACAGAGATAACAAAGACTATGGGCAAACCGACTGGCTTTATCGAATTCCTGCGTGAACTTCCTTCCGAACTTACCCCCCTCGATCGCCTTCATAATTGGGATGAGTTTCATCTTCCCATGCCAGAAGATAAACTCCGCAATCAGGCCGCCCGTTGTATGGATTGTGGTACACCATTTTGTCACACGGGAACGCTAATTAGTGGCATGGCCAGTGGTTGCCCGATTAATAACCTGATTCCCGAATGGAATGATTTAATCTATCGAGGATTGTGGCGAGAAGCCCTCGATCGCCTCCATAAAACCAATAATTTCCCCGAATTTACCGGTAGAGTCTGCCCCGCTCCCTGTGAGGGTTCCTGTGTTCTCGGTATTCATAATCCCCCCGTTACGATCAAAAATATTGAATGTTCGATTATTGACAAAGGTTGGGAATCCGGTTGGATTACTGCCAATCCCCCCGCCATCCGTACCGGCAAAAAAGTGGCCGTGATCGGTTCTGGACCTGCTGGATTAGCAGCCGCCGACCAGTTAAATAAAGCCGGTCACTGGGTGACAGTTTATGAACGGGCCGATCGCCCCGGGGGGCTATTAATGTACGGTATCCCCAACATGAAGTTAGATAAGGAAGAAGTGGTTCTGCGTCGTCTCCAGATGCTCGAACAGGAAGGGGTAAAAATGGTCTGTAACACGGAAGTGGGCAAGGATATCAGCGCCCAAGACCTATTAAACGAATACGATGCCGTGGTTATCTGTACCGGGGCCACCAAACCCCGGGATTTAAACATCGAAGGTCGCCAATTAAAGGGCATTCACTTCGCCATGGAGTTTCTCACCGCTAATACAAAAGCACTATTAGATGGACAACCGGGGGAGGATTTTATCTCGGCCGCGGGTAAAGACGTGGTAATTATCGGCGGTGGCGACACGGGAACCGACTGTGTGGGGACTTCCCTGCGTCATAACTGCCGTAGCGTCACCCAATTAGAGATTATGCCGCAACCGCCCCGAGAACGGGCCGCCGATAATCCCTGGCCCGAATGGCCGAAAATCTACCGTCTGGACTATGGACAAGAGGAAGCGGCCGCGCGTTTTGGCGATGACCCCCGGGTTTATACCACCACGGCGACTAAATTCGAGGGGGATAGCGAGGGCAACGTCACAGGGATTCACACGGTACGGGTGGAATGGCAACGCAACGAAAAAGGGCAGTTTATCCCCCAACCGGTAGCAGGAACAGAAAAAGTCATCCCGACGCAATTGGTTCTATTGGCCATGGGATTTTTGGGACCAGAACAGCCTTTACTCGATGATTTAGGCTTAGAAAAGGATGCCCGCAGCAATATCAAGGCCGAACACGGTCAATTTGCCACTAGCTTACCGAAAGTGTTCGCCGCAGGGGATTGTCGTCGTGGTCAAAGTTTGGTGGTTTGGGCGATTAATGAAGGTCGCGGGGCCGCCAGAGAATGCGATCGCTTTTTGATGGGGGCGACGGATTTACCTTAAACCAGTAGTTAGGGCTTGCTGAAAAAGTTTTTTGTGGGGGCAGGGTGTGGGGTGTGGGGTGTGGGGTGTAGGGTTTTACCGATTTTGAGGGGGTCAATTACCTAATTTTCAGGGAAAAAGTACCTGAATTTTCCCCCCGATCACTCCCATATCCGGTACTTTTTGATTTCTAAAAGGTCTAAAAGTCTTACCCAACAAGGTTTTTAGATTTATTCAGCCAGCCCTAGTTACTCCTGCCATTGTCCTGACTTGCTGGGGGTGCTTACCCCTTGTGATAGTCAGGGCCAAAAAGAGGCCTCAGCCATAGCCATCAAAACCCAACCGCCGGTCAAACCTTCTCAATCTGAAGAGGAGGAGGAGCGACGAAACAATTGTCCCTATTGCCTATCTAGACAATTGCTCCCTGTTTAAACCGTTGCCGCCGATGAATCAAGCACCACCTGTTCATTGGTGGGTAACTCCAGACAATAACCCGCACCGTAAACGGTTTTAATATAGCGAGGATGACGGGGATCGGGTTCTAGTTTCGTTCTCAGATGGCGAATGTGAACGCGAATAGTCTCGATATCATCATCGGGATCGTATCCCCAGACCTCCTTGAGAATATCACTAGGGGAAACGGTTTGACCGTGACGTTGGAGAAGACAGTGGAGTAACTCGAATTCTAGATGGGTTAACTTGACCACACTTTCAAACCAGACCGCCTCAAAACGTTCGGGAACCAGGGTTAAAGGTCCAAAACTGAGTATTTCTGAGTGTTTAGCGGCTTGGGGAATGCGATCGGTGCGTCTGAGGAGAGCGCGTACCCTAGCTAACATTTCCTCCACCTCGAAAGGTTTGGTCAGGTAATCATCGGCACCGGCGTTAAAACCTTCCACTTTATCTTGGGTTTGTCCCAAGGCTGTGAGCATCAAAATCGGGATGTCGGACGTGCGTTCATCTCGTCGCAAACGCTGACAGACAGTAAAACCATCGACTTTGGGCAGCATTAAATCCAGCATGATTAAATCGGGTTGTAACTGGACGGCCAAGGCCTGGCCTTTAATCCCGTCCTCTGCGGGATTAACGTCATAACCCGCCATCTCCAGGTTGATGGAGACTAATTCCGCGATTGCAGGATCATCATCGATTACAAGTATTCGGGGCATTACCAGAGTGTTATGACTAAGGGTTTGGGTAGGGGGTTGCTAAATGTGTTCTCGCTGACATCGCAACTAGGGCTTTGTCTCTCAAGGGCTTGAGTTTAGCACAACATAAAGAATCCTGTACTGATTATAAGCATGATTGCTAAATTCGGTTTTAATTTGTGAAATTTTGCTGATATAAGTCTCCTGAATGTTAAGAATTTTTAAGAAGCGTGAAGAATGTTGCTCGATGATTGATATTGGCGCTAAACTACACCCTCTCTTATCCAAAGATCAACTAGGGAGCAGTTTTTCACTAATCTTTACAATTTCGCCATCTGGCTCAATACCAGTTTCAACTGGCGGTCAAGTCCTGCTAGAGCTAAATTTCTCCCCTAAACTCCCCCGGCGGCACTGTAAAAATTCTTAATAAAATTACCGATCGATTCAGTTTAATCTACCAAAATAGACGGTTTTAGTAAGCATCTGTAACGAACCCGATCCATTCCACTCATCCCAACAGGTGATCATAATATGAGCGTTAATTTATCAACTCAACTGCGAGAAGGCACGAAAAAATCCCACACCATGGCAGAAAACGTCGGTTTTGTCAAGTGTTTTCTCAAAGGTGTGGTAGAAAAAACTTCCTATCGCAAACTGGTGGCTAACCTCTACTTCGTCTATTCGGCCATGGAGGAGGAGATGGAAAAACTTCCTAGTCATCCCGTCGTTTCTAAAATCTGTTTTCCTGAACTCAATCGCAAAAATGCGCTGGAACAGGATTTATATTTTTATTATGGTCCCAATTGGCGCAACGAGATCGCTTTATCTCCCGCAGGTCAGGCCTACGTTAACCGGATTCGGGAAATCGCCACAACAGAACCCGAATTATTAGTCGCCCATTCCTATACCCGTTATCTCGGCGATCTGTCCGGGGGGCAAATCTTGAAAAAAATCGCCGAAAAAGCGATGAATCTGGAAACTGGTGGCACAGCTTTCTATGATTTTAAAGATATTACCGACGAAAAAGCCTATAAAAACCACTATCGTCAAACTCTCGACGAGTTACCGGTGGATCAAGCCATGGCCGATCGCATTGTCACCGAAGCTAACGCCGCTTTTGGCATGAACATGAAAATGTTCCAAGAGTTGGAAGGTAATCTGATCAAAGCGATCGGAATTATGCTCTTTAATACTCTCACCCGTCGTCGCAGCACCGGCAGCACCGAAACTGGATTGGCTACCGCCGAATAGTAGTCAAGAAAACCAAAAAAACGGAAATTCTAAAATTTGGGTGATGGTCAGCCATGATTATTATCTTAATTTCAGAGTTATCCGTTATATTTTTGCTTTTTATTCGGTCGTCAGGATTCGGGAGATAGGAGTCAGGAGTCAGGATTCGGGAGATAGGAGTCAGGAGTCAGGAGACAGGAGATTATTTTTATTTATTCTCCCCACACTCCACACGCCATACCCCACTACCCCACACCCCACACCCCAATTTCCCCGATGATCGCGAAAAAACTTCATCAAGAGGGGAACAACTTCCAGTAAGATGAAAAATGGTCAGTGAAAAAGCTAACCGAAATTTATTGTCGGAAATGGTAACACCGCCCCATTTCCCCAGACCCTAGAGGCTAGAGTCCGGTAAACCAGCGGATAAAAATTGACATCCATGAGTGAAGGTATTTTCGATCGAGTTAAAAAAGTTGTTGTGGAACAATTAGAAGTAGAGCCGGAAAAAGTTACTCCCGACGCAAGCTTTGCTAATGATCTGCAAGCTGATTCCCTTGATGTGGTGGAGTTAGTGATGGCTTTAGAGGAAGAATTTGATATTGAAATTCCCGACGAAGCGGCCGAACAAATTGACACTGTGGGCAAAGCTGTTGACCATATTAGCGAGAAAGTAGGAGCAACCGCCTAATTATTGCGGGAAAATTGACAATTTAGCCTTAAATATCTGGGGCAAAATCTGCCCTTATTTTTGAACAAACATGACAGAATTGCCATTAAAAAGGGTTGTCATCACGGGGATGGGTGCAATCACTCCCCTCGGCAATAATCTAGCAGACTATTGGACAGGCTTAATCAACGGCAAAAGTGGCATTGGTTTAATTACACACTTTGATGCCTCCCGTCACGCTTGTCGCATTGCTGGGGAAGTGCGGGGTTTTGACCCCCACGACTATGTGGATCGCAAAGAGGCAAAGCGCATGGACCGTTTCGCTCAATTTGCCGTCGCCGCCAGTTTGCAAGCACTGCAAGATTCTCGATTAGTTATCGACGCTCTCAATGCCGATGATATAGGCGTACTAATCGGTACGGGCGTGGGTGGCATAAAAGTGCTTGAGGATCAACAGGAAATTTACTTGACAAAAGGTCCGGGCCGGTGTAGTCCCTTCATGATCCCGATGATGATTGCCAATATGGCCGCTGGTTTAACCGCCATCCACACGGGGGCCAAAGGACCGAGTAACTGCACCGTGACCGCTTGCGCCGCCGGTTCCAATGCCATCGGCGATGCTTTTCGTCTAGTACAAAGGGGTTTGGCCAAAGCGATGATCTGCGGTGGGACGGAGGCCGCCGTTACCCCCCTAGGATTGGCTGGTTTTGCCTCCGCTAAGGCCCTGTCCACCCGCAACGATGACCCCACCCGGGCCAGTCGTCCCTTTGACAAGGACCGGGATGGTTTTGTCATGGGGGAAGGGGCAGGAATTTTGATTATAGAGGAATTAGAAACGGCCTTAGCCCGTGGGGCGCGGATTTACGCCGAAATGATCGGTTATGGTCTGACTTGCGATGCCTATCACATGACTGCACCGGTTCCCGATGGTCGTGGAGCCACCAGAGCGATCGAATTAGCGATCAAAGATGCCGGTTTGACTCCGGCGGAAATTAGCTATATCAACGCCCACGGCACCAGTACAGGGGCCAATGATCCCACGGAAACCAAGGCGATTAAAAAAGCTTTAGGAGAATCGGCCTACCAAATCCCCGTCAGTTCCACCAAATCGATGACAGGCCACCTTTTAGGCGGTTCTGGCGGCATTGAAGCCGTGGCCACGGTAATGGCGATCGCTAATGAGCGGATTCCCCCGACTCTCAACCTTGACAATCCTGACCCCGATTGTGATCTCGATTACGTCCCCTACGAAAGTCGTCAGCAGATAGTTAACGCTGCCCTCTCCAACTCCTTTGGATTTGGTGGCCATAACGTCACCTTAGCTTTTAGAAAATATGCTTGAGTCGATGCCCCTGAAAGAGTAATCTTTGAGTGGCTCCCTCTTTAACCTGGTCTTATTTTTGTAGTTCATTCTAAAAAACATTATGGTTGTCGCCTCCCAATCCCTCGAAGAACTTTGTATTAATGCGGTGCGTTTTTTAGCGGTGGATGCCGTGGAAAAAGCTAAATCGGGACACCCCGGACTGCCGATGGGGGCCGCACCCATGGCCTTTGTCCTCTGGGATCAATTCCTGCGTTTTAACCCGAAAAACCCCCAATGGGTCAATCGCGATCGTTTTGTTCTCTCCGCCGGTCACGGTTGTATGCTGCAGTATGCTTTGATGTACCTGACCGGATACGATAGCGTTCCCCTAGAGGAAATTAAACAATTCCGGCAGTGGAAATCGAAAACCCCTGGCCACCCCGAAAATTTCGTCACGGAAGGGGTAGAAGTGACCACCGGTCCGCTGGGTCAAGGGATTGCTAATGGTGTCGGTTTGGCCCTAGCAGAAGCCCATTTAGCGGCCCGTTTCAACAAACCGGATGCCAAAATTATCGACCATTACACCTATGTGATTTTGGGTGATGGTTGCAATATGGAGGGTATTTCCGGAGAAGCTTGTTCTTTAGCCGGTCACTGGGGTTTAGGCAAGTTAATCGCCCTCTACGATGATAACCATATCTCGATCGATGGTTCCACCGATATCGCTTTCACCGAAGACGTGAGCAAGCGTTTTGAAGCCTACGGTTGGCACGTTCAGCACGTCGAGAATGGTAACACCGATTTAGATGCCATTGCCAATGCGATCGCAGCCGCCAAAGCTGTCACCGATAAACCCTCGATGATTAAAATCACCACCACCATCGGTTATGGTTCCCCCAATAAGTCTAATACCGCCGATGTTCACGGGGCAGCCTTAGGAGCAACAGAAATCGAGTTAACCCGGAAAGCACTAGGTTGGGAATACGAGCCGTTTGTGGTTCCCGATGAGGTGTTAAATCGTTTCCGGCAAGCAGTGGACAAGGGAACGACGGCAGAAACGGACTGGAATAAGTTATTTAACGAATATCAGGCTAAATATCCCGCAGAAGCGGCTTTATTTGAACAGTTAACCACTGGTCAACTGCCGGAAGGCTGGGAGCAAGCTTTACCGGTTTATAAACCCGAAGATAAGGCCCTGGCTAGTCGTAAACACTCGGAAATCTGCTTAAATGCGCTCGCGGGGGTTTTACCCGGTTTAATCGGTGGTTCGGCGGATTTAACCCACTCTAACTACACGGAATTAGAGCATTTTGGTAATTTCCAAAAAGGCAGTTATCAGGAGCGTAACGTCCATTTTGGTGTGCGGGAACACGCGATGGGGGCGATTTGTAACGGGATTGCTCTCCATAACACGGGATTGATTCCCTACGGGGCGACTTTCCTGATTTTCACCGACTATATGCGGAATTCTATCCGTTTATCGGCATTGTCAGAAACCCGCGTCATCTGGGTAATGACTCACGATTCCATTGCCCTAGGGGAAGATGGACCGACTCACCAACCCGTGGAACACGTTGCTTCTCTGCGCGCTATTCCTAACTTGTTAGTCATGCGTCCGGGGGATGGTACGGAAACTTCCGGTGCTTATAAAGTAGCGGTGAGCGAAACTAAGCGCCCGACGTTACTAGCATTATCCCGTCAGAATCTGCCCAATTTAGCGGGAACTTCCCTTGCGGGTGTGGCTAAAGGTGCTTATACTATCACCGATTGTGAAGGTACTCCCGATGTCATTCTCATCGGTACGGGTGGCGAGTTGTATCTCTGCGATAAAGCGGCTGCGGTGTTGAAAGAAGCAGGAATTAAAGCTCGCGTCGTTTCTATGCCCTGTTGGGAGCTATTCGAGGAACAATCGGCAGAATACAAAGAATCGGTACTGCCGAAAGCAGTGAAAAAACGTCTCGCGGTGGAAGCGGGTTCAACTATGGGTTGGCATCGCTACATCACCGATGAGGGGGATGTGTTGGGGGTTGATACCTTCGGCGCTTCTGCTCCAGGAGGTGTGATTCTAGAGAAGTTCGGTTTTACCGTGAATAACGTGGTAGCGAAGGCAAAAGCGTTGTTAGGTTAATTAAAACTTTGGTTTTGTGAAAAAAGCCCGCGCCAGCGGGTTTTTTTGTGGTTATAGGTCAACCTAGTTTAGGCTTTAGGGTTAGTTCATGTAAAAATGTAAAGTAGGAAGCTTTAGTAGTTAGCCAAAACCTTTACACTTGAGATAATTATCACGATTCCTAGAGCCATGACTAAAGGGGAAAGCCCTATATCGAGGGAAACAATCAAGAGCCTAACACTAGATATAGAAGGCTCACTGTTGTCTTTTGATAAATTTATCAAAGCTCAAGAACAATTAGCAATACTACTCCATGAAGTAGATAAAACCCTTGCTAACAAAAATCGCCCCCTGATAAATTGGAGAATCTCTCAAATTCATAGTGGCAGCATTCATCTTACTTTAGAAGGAATGCCTCAAGATCAGATTACACCTAGTCAAATTTCTGAAGTTATTAAGACTGTAGAAAGGGGAATAGTAACAATTTTAGAACATCCGATTCGCCCTAATTATTTTTCTGATCGAGCTTTAGAAAGTGCGCGATCATTAGCAATATTGAAAAAAAGAGATGAGTTTATGGTGCAATTGGGCTTTGATTCGAGGTGTATCGACTTGAATCAAGCTTTGATTGCTAATGTTGATGAAATTATCGGGGGAAAATATCAAAGTTTTGGTACTGTAGAAGGTGTGCTTAAAGCTATTGATGTAAGTCGTCAACCTATTTTTAGAGTTTACAATTTATTGACTAATAAAAGTGTTAAATGTTACTTTGAACCAAATTTACTTGATAATATCAAAGAATATCTAGAAAAAAGAGTCTCTGTATCGGGGATAGTTACCTCTAGAGAAGATGGGGAAA
>NZ_JASJFE010000350.1:0-1384 GCF_030067735.1 Microcystis sp. M53598_WE2
CTGTTTACTGTTTACTGATCACTGAAAAAAGCTTCTCCCCACACCCCACACCCTAGACCCTACACCCCACACCCTACACCCTACACCCTACACCCCACACCCTAGACCCTACACCCCACACCCCACACCCCACACCCCACACCCTACACCCTACACCCCACACCCTGTCCCCTAATGCCTAGAGAATTTCAATAATTCCTTGACTGCCATCAAGACGAATTAATTGACCATCTTTTAACAATTTCATGGCATTATGCACATCCATAACCGCCGGAATTCCGTATTCTCTGGCAATAATAGCACCATGGGATAATTGTCCCCCCACCTCGGCAATAATGCCCACAGCCCGGGATAATAAAGGGGACCATCCTGAGTCAGTATAGGGAATAACGAGAATAGTATTAGGGGCAATTTCTAGATTTTGTAAGCTGGGCATAATTTTGACTCGTCCCTCCACTGTCCCCCCACTAGCGGCAATTCCCTGTAAGCGTTTTTTGGCAGTTAAATTTGAAACTAAAAATTCTCTTTTCGGGGGTTGTCCATAAACGATGTAGGGAATATCGGTTAATTGAGAGTTTTCTTGGAATTGTTGGCGACGCTGACGGATAATTTGCTTAAGATGGGCGATTTTATTATTCTGACCCAACTGGGTAACTTCTGAGTAATTTAGATAAAATATATCTCCCGTCTCCGATAATATTTGCTGCTGTAACCAGAGGGTTTCTAAAGCAAGAAAATGCCAGCGTAGGTGAGCTAAAAGACGGGAGTAAATTTCAGTCACTTGGTTTTTGATATTTAATCTTTTTTGGACAGTATGGGAAGATTTAACTTTTTTATGGCTATTATTACCCGGACTATCTAAGGGGAGTTGTAGCAGCTCTTGGGGATTTTCTCGCCATCTCGGTATGGAAATATCAGTCCCCACTTCGCTTAAATAACCGTAGGTTTCTAACCAGAGGGAAAAAGCTGAGTCAAAATCTCGATCGATCGTATTTTTTCTCAGTTCAGATAGCGATCGCATTGAGGCTATTTCTGGTGCTTGGGAGTTATCCAATTTCTCAAAAGGTACTTGCGAAATACTGCGACGCAAAGCAAAGCTAAGAGGGGCAAGAATACTATAATAGGTAGCTTTTTTTAAGACGGTTAAAATCTCCTCAATTTGCTCTAAAATCTCCCCTGAAGATAAAGCTTCTGGGGAAGTAGCGTTAATTTTTTTGAGCGTCGGGATAAAATAGTTTTTTTGATCTTGGCTAAAGTCTTTTTCTAACTGTAATTCCCGTCCTAAAAGTTTTAATAAACCAGGGGAATTAGCCAAAGTTGCCGTTAAAGGTGGTTTGGTAAACTTTGCCCCTTTGGTCAGGAATTCTAAGCTTTCTGGAGGTAA
>NZ_JASJFE010000393.1:0-1826 GCF_030067735.1 Microcystis sp. M53598_WE2
CAGTATTCTCGCTGGGTTAGTATTAAATCGAGAGACGATTAAAAAAATCCTTCGGAGTGACATTATGAGAGAATCCGTCATCTATCAAGATATTTTAGAGGAAGGCGAGGAAAAGGGACTACAAAAAGGACGACAAGAAGGATTGCAAGAAGGCAAAGAAGAAAAAGCCAGACAAATTGCCCTGAAAATGATATCTGCTGGCTTTCCTATCCCAGAAATTGCCCGATTTACTGATTTATCCCCCGACGCGATCGAGGAATTACAAAGGCAGCAGGACAATTAAAGCTTTTAACCGCAAAGGGTGGGGAATTAGGAAAATTTTAACTCATCTCCCCACTCCACACCGATTAACCACGTTTAGCGAGGCGACGCACCACTAAACCGCCCCCTAGTATGCCTAATCCGATAATACTAGAAGGTTCGGGCGTTCTGAATACCTGTACGCGATTGTTGGCCGTATCGGCTACATAGATATTACCACGGCTACCGACAGCGATACCTTGGGGCATACTGAACTCACCGTTCCCCGTACCGAAGCTACCGAAAGCGTACTGGAAGACACCACTGGGGTTGAATACCTGTACGCGATCGTTGAGCGTATCGGTTACATAGATATTACCGCTGCTATCGACAGCGATACCTTGGGGCATACTGAACTCACCGTTCCCCGAACCTTGGCTACCGAAAGCGAACTGGAAGACACCAGTGGAGTTGAATACCTGTATGCGATTGTTGAACGTATCGGCTACATAGATATTACCACCGCTACCGACAGCGATCCCGTAGGAGCCTTGGAACTGACCGTCCCCCGTACCGAAGCTACCGAAAGCGGACTGGAAGACACCAGTGGAGTTGAATACCTGTATGCGAAAGTTGCCCGTATCGGCTACATAGACATTACCACTGCTACCGACCGCGATAGCGTAGGGGCCTTGGAACTGACCGGTCCCCGTACCATTGGTACCGAAAGCGGACTGGAAGACACCACTAGAGTCGAATACCTGTACCCGATTGTTGTCCGTATCGGCTACATAGACATTACCACCTCTACTGACGGCGATACCGTAGGGGCTTCGGAACTGACCGGTCCCCGTACCGAAGCTACCGAAAGCGGACTGGAAGACACCACTAGAGTTGAATACCTGTACCCGATTGTTATCCGTATCGGCTACATAGATATCACCACTTCTACTGACGGCGATACCACGGGGGAGCATGAACTGACCGGTCCCCGTACCGAAGCTACCGAAAGCGAAGGAAAAACTGGCCGCAGTGGCACTGGTGGCGACACTAATACATCCGATCGCAGTAGCCGTGACTAGGGAAAAGGATTTCAGCAGAGCCTTTGATAAGCTACGCTTCTCCCGCCCCCCATGATTAATAACTTTAGATAGGGACATAAAACTTCAGAAAATCTGCCCCTAATATACCCTTTCCTCTAGCAATTGTCAAGAAATTTCTGGGAAGATGTGACAAATTTGCCGATATTTATACAATTTAGTCGATGAGTAGAATTGAATTTTGCCTATAATGTATTCTGCGCTACGATTCGCCTCGGCAACAGTTACGGCAAATACAGGATGTGAACATCAGCGACCGAGGGTATCCCAGGAGAAACGGAAAGTAATCCCCGACGATGTTTGATAATATTTGTAAATTTATCGCCGAAAACTTCTCCGATGATCTAGCCACTTGGTTATTGGGTTCTCCCCTCCCCTTAACCGTCCTCGACCCGACGGAATGACAATTAGACCCCATTCGCGCCGATTCTCGGATTTTTTTGCAGTCAGAGGAATTAATTCTCCCTACCGAATTTCAAACCGACC
>NZ_JASJFE010000285.1:0-4885 GCF_030067735.1 Microcystis sp. M53598_WE2
AAGAAGCCTATTTTCAGCACATTCAAGCTTATTTCAATCTTCTGGAAATTGACTGGCCGCTGACGGAAAATGTGGCTAATGCTCTCACGCTAACAGAGCAAGATTTAGATGATATTGCCACTAAGTTAAGCTAATTATTCTATCGCTAAACAGTCGGCAGTGGGAATCGGCACGACTGTAAATGGGGAGGAACAGAAAGGGAAAATAATTAAATTATGGTTCTTCGGTTTGTGTTATGCAATGGACGGGAGTTATAAGGGATGAAACCCTTATATAGAAAGACATTGCTTCGATTTTTGCCAATTGTTTTCAATCTAGAACGAGCTAATCAATTAAGTCTCTTGCCAGATAAGGATTTAGCCTATTTATGCCCCCTGATCGAACCATACCAAGTAACGAAGAACCTAAATTATTTACTTCTGACCTCTTAAGTAATTCCCTTTAATTTCAACTCAAAAGGAGATAATCATGTCTTTTCCCTACACTCAATGTATTTCGGCAATCACTATTCCTGCTGGTGAATATAAGAACTATACTTTTGTCGTCGCTGCTTACCAAAGTGGGATCTCGGTTGGGCAATTTTCACCGAATCCAACCCCACCAAGTTATACTTTAGGGGGGGTGAGTAATCTTGATAATAATGGTGCCAGTACCACTGCTATTGAGTTTCTGCTTGATTACAGCAACACTGACTATTCACCACCTTACTATTTTGTTTACGGATCTGAAGACGAGAATATTTGGCTTAATAGCATTAATCCCGCTACTGGAGGCAGCCACTTCACAAGTAGTAATGTCACGACTCAGATCGCTTCGGAAAAACAACCCGATGCGCCAATTGCCGGACTTTTCTATTATTTCCCCGAAAGCCTTCTTTACGTGGCAGCGTCTAATGGCAACCTCTACTGGTATTCAGTCACTTGGTCTAACGGCGTGCCGAGCTTGTCTTATGTGGGTTCAAACACATCTTATAGCCAGACGGATGGAGCGTCCGTATCTCTGACCTTTTTCCCTGCGAACACGCTAACTAATTACGATTGTCTGTTACTCGGCGGGTGTGCGGCCACGGGGGTTATTTTCAATGCCAAAAACCCATCTTCAACTCCTACCCTTTACGGGTATGACGGTGGATGTAATGCAACTGACGTTTGTAAGGGACCAAAAGGCATTTACTGGGCAACCCCGGCTGGCGGTTTACACTATCAGCCCTATAGTGGGTTCAATGCCTCGTTAAGTCCTATTTGGACAGTACCCAGTGGACAGGTCATTTTATCTTTGGCCTATTCACCCAACGCCGGTAATGCAGATCCGGGAAATTATCCAGAGGGAGCAATCTTTATTGCCACGGCTCCGTCCAACCCCTCTAATTCCTCTATGGGCAGTATCTATGTTTGCGATGCCAGCACTAACACGGTGGGCAATGCCGCCCAACAGGATGCAACCATCTCAGGGAGCCCCTGGGGCATCATTGCCGATGCCAATCTGACTTATATGTGTGCAACTGGTTCATGTGGTGTTTTCCTAAGTACCTTGGCAGCTTATAATCCAGAATCAACTATTCCTGAGAATGGAATGTTAGTACCAAATAAGGTGACTAGCGGTGTTGGGCATACCTGGATCAGTGATCTTGTTTCCGCCGCCGCGTTGGTTTTTGGCGTGGTGACAGAGGATCCCGTTGCTGTCGGTTGGGCAGTTGCAGGTATTGATGCTGGGGCAATCGATGCCCAAACGGGTTATTAAGCGAATAGGACGCTATAGTACCAGTTGGTTGGTGTGAGAAAAAAAAAACAAACTTTCCTCAACCAACCTAACAATCTCTTGAATCAACAAAACTTAATCAAATATTCAAGGAGGTCATCAATTTATGGTTTTATACCGATGCAAAGAAAGCTATACCATCACCGTCAAAGATGAGGATGGATCTTTTTTATGGAATTTTAATAACTTTCCCTGCGATTTTGTCGGAGACAGACGGGGTGAAGCCGATATGGGAGCTATTCCTTTTGAGTTTAAACCCTACAATATACCTCTAGTGGTTGCCAATGCTAGATTATTTTCTGTCTTTGGTTTTGATGATCCCTCTTGGTTGGGAAGTCCTTTAGATATTCATCTCTGCTTTGCCGCTGATAATGGGATGCAGTCGATTACTTTAATACCGAATAAAGCGGCGGATTTTGAAGTGATTGAAGACAGCGAACGTTGTAACATCCTTCGTCATGTCTATGATAGTCGTTCCTATTTTGAAATTTTGTTAGGGAGTACACAAGAAAACGCGGATACGGATACCATTTGGCTACATACTATGAATGTCTATCAAGACTAACCATTAAAGCGGATTCGCTAACTATCAACTTGAATTGGCTTATTCATCCAGTGGAAGTCGAGATATTAAGCGATCGCCTAGCTCAAGACTAATAAAAACGCTGAAAAAATTAACAACAGGAGAAACAACGATGACTGGTACTAATTCCACTAGCCCAAATTATGTAATCGTAACCGATCAATATTGGGATGGTTTGGCTGATAATCCCCTTGGTGCCACGGAAATTCGCGTCGAAAATGGGAATATCACTGCGATCGCTACAACAGTTGATCACAGCAACGCTCAAATTATTGAACTAAAAGGACACACCGTTACCCCTGGTTTCATTGATTGTCATGTTCATATTACCTTCTGTGAAGGGGATCCTACAATTCCAGAAAATCCTTATATGGTGACAGTGCCATTAATGACCCTTTATAGCTTAAATCCCCTGAAAATACTGTTAATGAACGGTTTTACTACTGTAAGGGAAGTGGGCTGTCCCGATCCAGAATTTATTACCGTCGATCTCAAAAAAGCGATCGCCAAGGGCTGGATTATTGGACCAGATCTATTGGTAGCACCTCACCTGATTTCAGCCCAAGGAGGACATGGTGATTTTACCTCTTTAGTTGCTTTTCAGTTCAGACCAGAAAAATTTGAAGTAGCAGACGGAACAGCAGAAATTATCCGCATAGTACGGGAAGAAATTCGCTCAGGAGCAGATTGGATTAAATTCTGTGCTACAGGGGGTTTTAGCTCTCCTACGGATGATCCGAGTCAAACCACCTATTCCCAAGAGGAGATGAATATTCTGGTTAGTACCGCCAAAGATTTCGGTATTTCTGCTTGTCCTCACGCTTATGGAGGGGAAGGGGTTCAACGTGCTGTTAATGCGGGGGTACGTTCCATTGAACATGGTAATCTTGCCAGTTCCGAGACTTTGCAATTGATGGAGCAGAAGGGAGTTTATCTGGTACCAACTCAATACACTGTTTTAGAAAAAGCTCGCAATGCCAATAATCCTGAATATTGGCAAAATCGTTCTCCTTGGCAACACGCTAAATATCAAAAATATGCCTCTCAACTGATTGCTTGTGCTGATAATTTAGCTAAAAGTAACGTTAAGATTGCTTTTGGTACTGATGCGGGAACTTTTCCTCATATAGATAACTGGAAAGAGTTTCCAGCGATGGTTCAAAATGGTATTACTCCTTTACGCGCTTTAAAAGCAGCAACTACTGTAGCGGCTGAATTATTAATGCAGCCGAATATTGGTGCGTTAGCGGTGGGGAAATTTGCTGATATTATCGCTATGCCGGGTAATCCTTTTGAGGATATTAATGTTACTGGTAAAGTTGATTTTGTGATGAAACGGGGAGTCATCTATAAACAACCATCGGGAGGACAAGTATAATGGTTTTGTCATCAAATCTCTGGAAGACACCAGTAACACTGCTGACGGGTTTTTTAGGCGCGGGTAAAACTACTTTACTTAACTCCATTCTTAAGGGTAAAAGTGATCGCCGTTTCGGCATACTGGTCAATGATTTTGGTAGTCTTAATATTGATCAGATGTTAATTAAAAATAGAGACGATGATCTAATCACTCTTGAGGGAGGTTGTGTTTGTTGTAGTTTACAAAATAATCTGGTTAATTCCCTTCCCAAAATCCTATCTCTCCGTCCAGATCAGATCTTAATTGAAGCCAGTGGAATTGCTAACCCTTATACCCTGTTACAAACCCTAAAGCGTCCAGTTTTAAGTAGAATAATTCGCTTGGAAAGCATTATTACCCTAGTTGATGCGACCTATCTACCCCAAATTTGTGAACCATCTGGAAAAATTAACTATCAAGATTTGCTAATTGATCAAATTTCGGCTGCTGATATTGTGGTTCTCAATAAAATTGATTTGATTGATGAAAAAGCACAAATTAATGCTAGTCAAATTATCCAAAAAATAGCACCTTGGGTGCGTTTGTTAAAAGGGAGTTATGGGGATGTTTCCCTAGATTTATTATTAGGATTTAGGGACTCATTTCCCGTTCGTTCTGTATCTAGTCAATTAAAATCTAATCACTCTGATAACTTTCATACTTGGAGTTATGAAAGTGTTCGCCCTTTTCAGTTATTAACCCTGGGAAAAATATTAGGGAAATTACCCGTAACTGTATGGCGAGCCAAGGGTATTTTATCTACTGTTGAACATCCCAATAGAGGAGTAATTTTGCAACAAGTGGGGCCGAGAATTACCTTAGAAATAGGCGAAGAATGGGGTAATAATCCACCCTTTACCCAATTGGTATTAATTAGCACGGAGGCAATGAATACAAAAATATTACAGCAGCAATTAGATAGCTGTTTAAGAGTAGAGGATTTTGAGGTAAATTCAAAAACTCAAACCAAAGATAATTTTATTTTAAGTAACGAAATGTAACAAATATATCACAATTATCCAGGGTGAAACGTTTTATCAAAAAACTGGGTTTAAAACCTCCTCCTTCTAGGGGGACTTTATGTTAGAATTTTAGTAATCTAGAAAACCCGCCCTATCATAGAGAAAATCCGGCAACGGATTGAC
>NZ_JASJFE010000075.1:0-4388 GCF_030067735.1 Microcystis sp. M53598_WE2
AAACACTCATGAGCATTAATGTAACATTTCCCGAAGAACTTCTCATTGCCGCCAGAGAAGAAAAAGAAGCATTCTCTCGTAAAGTCATAATTTATACATTAGGGCATCTTTATCAAGAAGGAAAAATTTCAGCAGGAATCGGCGCACAAGTATTAGGCTGCGATAAATATACATTTTATACACTTCTCTCTGAGTATGGTTTTTCCATTATTGATTACACAGCAGAAGAATGGGAATCAGAAATACAAACCAGCCGTAAATTAGCCCAAAAAATCAAAGAGAATGAAGATAATTGTTAATTCTACACCGATCATCGCCTTATCTTTGATTAATCAATTAGATCTTCTTAATCAGCTATTTAATGAAGTGATTATTCCTTGGGCAGTTTATCAAAAAATTGTCATCGCTGGAGATAATAAACCGGGGGCAAAAGAACTCAAAAATGCCAATTGGATTCAAGTTCAAGAAGTTGCATCATCATCTCCTCTTGAACCGCTATTACTAGGATTAGATCGAGGAGAATTAGAAGTTATTCTCTTGGCAATTTCAATTAAACTAGACTGGGTAATTATAGATGAGAAATTAGCAAGAAGAGTTGCCAAAGCTATGGAATTACCCGTCAAAGGAACATTAGGAATTCTCTTGGTTGGTTTTTATGCAGGTTATCTATCTAAACAAGAAATTTTAGATTTATCACAGCAGTTAATTAATCATGGAATTCGTAATAGTTCTCCGATTATTAATTGGCTAAAAACAGAATTAGACAATGATCATTAATACTAACTCAATGCAAAATTTACTACCTTGAAACAATAAATCGTACACATTCGTGACCAAGAAAAAGCAGAAACACTCTCTAAAATTTTAACTGCTTTAGATTTTGTTGACTCCGTAGAAATCATCGAAGATCAAACAACATTATCTGATAACGAGCAAGACTTCTTTGCCCTAGCAGGATTGTGGGAAGACAGGGATATTACCCCTAAATCTATCCGTCAAGCAGCATGGCGAGAAGAAAAACGATGATTTTATTAAAAGTTTAGAACGCTATGAGCCGTCGAATGAATGACCCATCCACATTTCATTGGCGATCGCATTCCTCCCCATCTTTCCACACTCCCTACGCAATCGCAAAAATCCGATAAAATAGTGAATAAGTGACATCCATCAATACAATTTATTACAAAAAATAATTTCTAAGTAATAAAACCATGGCTCAATTACAAACCCTAATGCCTATACTACAAGAATTTCGCCAAGAATTAGCAAAGTTTTATGGAAAACGGTTAGTAAAACTCATCCTTTTTGGTTCACAAGCGCGGGGTAACGCCAATGAGGACTCAGATATTGATATTATGGTCGTATTAAAGGGGCCCATTTCCCCTGGAGATGAAGTGATTCGGATGGCAGACATCGCTACTCAACTAGACCTTAAATATAATACCTTCATTTCTTTGATTCCCATCGCCGATGAAGACTTTGTTCATCGACAAACCCCATTAATGGACAATATTCGCCGAGAAGGGATTGTCCTGTGAACCAAATTTCGTCCTATATCAATCAAGCTAATGAAGAATTAGAAGCGGCCACCCTATTACTTGAAAAAAATTATTATCGTGCTTGTATTTCTCGTTGCTATTATGCCATTTATTGTACAGTCCAAGCTCTGTTAATAGTTAAAAATATCAATACTCGCAGTCATCGAGGGGTACGACAGCAATTTTCTCAACATTTTATTCAAACAGGTGAATTATCATTAGAACTATCAAAAGCATTAAGAATTACCTATGATTTACGACAATTAGGAGATTATGATCAAGTTATTGAAATAACTAGGGAACAAACAAAAATTGCCTTAGAATACGCCACAGTATTTGTAGAACAAGCAAGCCACTGGCTTAATACACATTAGTTTAGTATAAAGAGATAGATAAATTATCTCAAATGGAATGCTCCCACTCTAGCAAATACTACAGTAACTATTTATGCGCTATCAAGTTCGACTCAAACAAAGCGAAGAAGGTTATGCAATTTGGTGTCCCAGTTTACCCGGATGTTGGTCACAGGGGGACACTGAAGCAGAAGCTATAGAAAATATCAAAGAAGCGATACAAGACTATTTAGAGACAATTGAAGAGTTAAACAAAGATGCGGAAGTGCGTTATGTAGAAGTAGGATAAGTAGGCCAAAATTACCTGGAATTAATCATCTACGCGCTGTTAATGCCTTTGAAAAAGCGGGATTCCGCATCACTAGACAGAGAAAACATATTACTATGACAAATGGAGAACAGACTATCGCCATTCCACGAGCAAATCCGGTTAATGCTTATACAATGGCAGGGATTGTTAAAGAAGCGGGTTTAGCTATCGAAGAATTCTTAGAATTACTCTAAAACTATTTCTAACCTGCTTTTAATCCTTCATTTTGGGGGGGAGGTAGCTTTAAGAGAAGTGTATCAAAGTATTAAAGATGTTAGTCGCTGGTGGCGGTGATTTTTGTTCTATGAATTAGCCTCCGCCTTATCCAATTGAATCAGCAGTCTGCTCCCCAGTGCCTTCGGCAAGCGTGGCAATCCGATAAAATAGTGAATAGGTGACATCGGGAAAAAATCATCTATGGCAACTACATCCGAAGACGTATGGCGAATCTTAGCCGAATTAGCGACTGCTCAAGCTGAATTAACTGCTGCTCAAAAAGAAACTGACAAACAACTGAAGGAAGTTAGTCAACAACAGAAGGAAAACGCCCAACAACAGAAGGAAACCGAGCGACGACAACAGGAAACCGACCGACAACTCAGAGAATTGGGTAAACAAATTGGGGGACTCGGAGCCAAATTCGGCAGCTTTACCGAAGGACTTGCTCTCCCCTCAATGGAAACGATTCTCAGACAACGCTTTGGCATGGAAGTGGTTAGTCCCAGTGTGCGAGTCAGTAAAGATGGACAACACCTAGAAATTGATGTCCTTGCCTATACCAATGGTGAGCTAAATACTGCCTATATCGTTGAGGTTAAAAGTCATGCCAGAGAAGAGTCTATTACACAATTAAAAAGTATTTTGCAACGGTTTCGCCGCTTTTTTCCTGAACACAAAGACAAAAAACTCTATGGCATACTAGCATCGGTTGACTTATCGAACGAATTACGCGAAAAAATTCTGCAAGAAGGGTTTTATGTGGCTCGGATTCATGACCAAGTATT
The DNA here is from genome assembly GCF_030067735.1 of Microcystis sp. M53598_WE2. Lineage (NCBI taxonomy): Bacteria > Bacillati > Cyanobacteriota > Cyanophyceae > Chroococcales > Microcystaceae > Microcystis > Microcystis sp. M53598_WE2. Next base: position 3,206 of record NZ_JASJFE010000075.1, read on the forward strand.
TGAACTCGATATTCCTGATAATTTTCAACCTCAAATCTATTAAAACATCAAAGGTGATCGCTTTTGCTCTGATATTGTGAGGGATGATTGCTTGTATTTAGCGGTAAATATCCTTTCGATGCCCAATATCAAGAACAATCACCTTCTTTTCTGAATCATCGATACCATAAATAATTCGATAAACTCCAATCCGAACCCGCCAACCTTCTCTTCCTGTCAGTTTTAGACATCCTGATGGTCTTGGATTTTCGGCTAATTCTCTAATGCCATCTCGAATTTTTGATAATCATCTTTTGGGAGATTTGCTAAAGCCTTAGAAGCACGTTTTTTAATAGTAATATTGTAACTCATTGCTGGCTATTTTCAATTTCAGTGATCGCTGCTTCAAAAGGAATTTCATCATCCTCACCTGAGACAGCTAAATCATAGGCTCTAATGGCATCTAACTCCTCCGATTCTTCCAGCAGTTTCTGATATTCTTCTATATCTAAAAGAACACCTATTCGATTACCCTGCTCATCGGTGATATACCTTTCCTTTAATTTCATTTGAGAACAACTGCCTTAGTTAATTTTCGTTCCAATTATAACTCAGGTGTTAACGCCTAACCATGTTGACCTATCCTTCTGGGAAAATACCCTTCAAGCTTTGGGGAGTCTCACTCGTCCTTCTTCCCTCGAAACTATTCCCAACTTAGTCCCTTTAATCCTTCATTTTGGTGGACTGGTCGCCTTGGGAGAAGTGTATCAAGGGATTAGGGATGTTAGTCGCTGGTGGCGGTGATTCTTGTTCTATGAATTAGCCTCCACCTTACCCAATTGAATCAGCAGTCTGCTCCCCAGTGCCTTCGGCAAGCGCAGAAATCCAATAAAATAGTGAATAGGTGACATCGGGAAAAAATCATCTATGGCAACTACATCAGAAGACGTATGGCGAATCTTAGCCGAATTAGCGACTGCTCAAGCCGAATTGACTGCTGCTCAAAAAGAAACTGACAAACAACTGAAGGAGACTGACCTACTATTGAAGGAAGTTAGTCAACAACAGAAGGAAAACGCCCAACAAATCAAGGAAACTGACCGACAACAGCAGAAAACTGACAAACAACTCAAAGAATTAGGTCAGCAAATTGGGGGACTCGGGGCAAAATTCGGCAGCTTTACCGAAGGACTTGCTCTCCCTT
>NZ_JASJFE010000597.1:0-1628 GCF_030067735.1 Microcystis sp. M53598_WE2
GTCGCTCGGTTTCTTGAAAGCATCTTTCTGTCTCTTTTTGAGCTTCTACTAATTCGGCTAATAATCTCCAAACGTCATCGGCGGTGGTGGTCATAATTTTTCCTCTAAATTAACTTGACACTAACCCGATTATATCTTGTTTGAAGGATAGAGCCTGATGGCAGATAATGAAATAGTAGCGATTTTTTTTAATATGGCGGATCGCAATTGTAAGTCGAAATGGCTATCGATCATAGGAATTGGTGAAGATGGCTTAGAAGGGTTAAGTTCGGTGGGGCGAAGTCTGCTTTCTTTAGCATCAGTTATTGTCGGTGGTGAACGTCATCTGGCAATGTTACCCTCAGAGGATCAACGGCAAAAACTGCTCTGGACTTCTCCCATCCAAGACTCTGTTAACGAGATTATCCGCCGTCGTGGTCAATCCGTCTGTGTTTTGGCCAGTGGTGATCCCATGTGCTACGGGATTGGTGTCACCCTCACCCGTCAGATTCCCCTTGAGGAAATGACGATTATTCCCTCTCCTTCTGCCTTCAGTCTTGCCTGTAGTCGTTTGGGTTGGCCTCTGAGTGAAGTGGAAACTTTGAGTTTGTGCGGTCGGCCTCCGGCTTGCTTGAATGGGGTGCTTTATCCCGGCGCTAAACTGCTGGTACTGAGTGCCGATGCCCAGACTCCAGCGATCGCTGCTCGGCTGCTCTGGGAGGGAGGTTTTGGCGAGAGTCGCATCACGGTTTTAGAACATCTAGGGGGAACCCTGGAACGCCACATTCAAGGCATCGCCAACGATTGGCAGTTTACAGATCTGGCGGATCTAAATGTCATCGCCATTAGCTGCATCTCCTCCCATCCCCCCACCCGGGCGCCGCGCCTTCCAGGACTGCCGGATTCTGCTTACCATCATGACGGACAGTTGACAAAAAGAGAAGTTCGTGCTATCACTCTGAGTACACTGGCTCCCCTACCCGGACAATTGCTCTGGGATGTGGGGGCAGGTTGTGGTTCCATTGCCATTGAGTGGCTGCGTAGCGATCGCCGTTGCCAGGCTATTGCGATCGAACATCATCCCACCAGATTACAATACATTGCCGATAATGCCGCCGCCCTGGGAACGCCCCATCTGCAAATCGTCGCCGGAATCGCACCGAGCGCCCTAGAAGATTTACCGCAACCGGACGCTATTTTTATTGGTGGCGGTATCACCACACCCCACCTACTGGAAACCTGTTGGTTAGCCCTGCGCCCCGGGGGTCGTCTTGTTGCCAACACTGTTACAATTGAAAGCGAATTAGTCCTCTTGCAATGGCATAGTAAATTAGGAGGGGAACTGCTGCGAATTGGCATTGAAAAAGCCGAACCAGTCGGCAAGTTTTTAGGTTGGAAAGCAATGGCCCCCGTAACCCAGTGGACTGTTCAGAAACCGAGATTATAAATCCTTTATTTTGTCCTTGATTTCTCTTGCAAAAGTTGTCAATAGAACTTTTTGGGTATTCTTTTCCTCTCTAATTAGTTAGGTGTTAAAAATTGTCAGATCCCCCTTAATAAGGAGGGATCAAAGCCCCCCTTATCAAGGGGGGTTGGGGGGATCAAAGCCCCCCTTATCAAGCTATCCATTAGTCAGATCTTTCTTAACA
>NZ_JASJFE010000991.1:0-1259 GCF_030067735.1 Microcystis sp. M53598_WE2
ATCGTGCTTCAAAACCTGGCATCTTGAGCGGCGCTCGCGTCCTGTAGGGGCGAAGCATTCGGGCAATAACTTATCGGTGAAACCGTAGATTTTCTATCCGAATGCTTCGCCCGTACTTTTTCAGCAAACCCTATGTTCTATAAAAATGGTAATGCAAGGTTTTTGAGGCTCCCAATCCTCATAGTGTTAATATTCGCTAATCTCATCCAATTGGAAAGGCAAGATTTGAGAAAAAAAGGAGAAGTTAAGGAATACGGAGCATTCGGTCTTCGATTTCTTGCCAGACGGTAGGGGAAATATTAACAGCCACTTTTTGGCATTTGAGAATCAGGCGATTAATATAAAAATAATGCCTGTCTATTTTGCAAATTTCTTGGATGGATAAATTAAGTAATTTAGGCGTTAAATTAAAAGCAGTATTCCACATTTTAAATAATTGATCAACAAATTCTTGACGTTCTTTTTCCGTTGCTTTATCGTCAGGAATAATTTGTTTGAAAGCTTCTAAATCAGCGCTTAATTGGGAAAAATTAACCTTAGAAACAATTCGATCCTGAGCAAATAAGTTAACTAACTGGACAAACTCATCGATGAGTTTGGGGGTAAAGGACATCTTGGTGATTAAGTAGGCGATCTCGGGGGCGTAGGCGTAGGCGATGACGATGCTGTGGATGATGGCGGTGACGTTGGGGATGTGGATGACGTTGTAGCTGTAGATGATGCAGGTGTAGAAGATGACGAGCCAATAGGCGAGCGCTCTTCTTCCTACAGGTTTAATCGGACTATCAACAGAATCTTTAGTCATCTCATCTGCCCATTGTAAAATCGGCACTAATTTTTGACCGAGGGGCGTTGTAAGATAATTATGGGCTTCTTTCTCCATTGCTAATAACAATTTATCGGCTTTCCCTCGCATCAAACCCGCCACTAACAAAAAGACCTCTTGCCAACGAGTTTCTGTTATATGATTCTTAACTGTTTCTTCAATCAAATCATTATCATAGATATACTGAGCCGTGAGGTATTCCTGAAGGGTTAAATGAGAAAAAGAATAGACATCTCTCGCCCGCTCTACTAAAATTCCCTGTTCAATTTCAATGGTTTTTAATACTTTTTCTCCGTCCAGATGTTGCGGAGCATTTAAGTTTTGTTTAAGGTGATCTTTAATTTGCTTAACAACTTCTCGTTTTTCTAAAAAAAGTTTATCTGCTACAAAATTCTGATAAGCAATTTCAGATAGCAAAATTTCTTCTTGCTCA
>NZ_JASJFE010000270.1:0-1180 GCF_030067735.1 Microcystis sp. M53598_WE2
AGACCAGAACAGAGTAAATCTGTTAAGGCAGGTGCGGAACCCCGCAAGGGAAAGAAGCAGAAACCTAAATCGTGAGGTTTGGGAATCGCCGTCCGTTTTACGGCGGCGAGGATGTCAAAATTTGTTACTTAATCTTTTCTCAATCTACCCTACTTAGGTGAACTCTGCTCTAGATAGTCTTGATAGCCTAGTCGTTGAAGATTGCTTTGTTTTTCGAGGACGGAATCGGTGAGGGATTGACGATAGGCGATAACTTGCTCTAAAAGATCGGCATTACCGGTGGCGAGAATTTGAACTGCTAAAAGTCCGGCATTTTTGGCATTACCGATCGCCACCGTGGCCACGGGAATGCCTGCGGGCATCTGTACAATTGAATAGAGAGAGTCTAACCCTTGTAAAGTGCGCGTGACTACGGGAACCCCAATCACGGGTAAGGGGGTTAAAGATGCCACCATCCCGGGTAAATGGGCAGCGCCGCCGGCTCCGGCGATAATCACTTTTATTCCCCTCCTATGAGCGTTTTTGGCGTATTCAAACATTTTTTCGGGGGTACGATGGGCCGAGACGATGGCGACTTCGTGGCTAATCTGAAAAACCTCTAAAACTGCGATCGCTTCTTTCATGGTGGGTAAGTCGGAATCACTGCCCATAATTACACCCACTAGGGGCGCTGCTGTCACCATAGTTACTAGAAAATAATATTTCCCCTAAATTGTATCGGGATCGATGCCTAATTCTCGCAATTTTTGGGCCAATTTTTCCTTAGCTTGTCGTTCCCTTTCTTTCTCTAAAAGAGCCTGTTCTTTCTCTAAAATAGCCTGTTCTTTTGCCTGTCGTTGCTGTAACTCAGCTTCTTGAGGAGTGGGGACTAATTGACCATTGGCGGTAAAATAACGCAGTTTACGGTCAAATATGCCTAAATATAATCCTAACTGTTCACTCCATAAATAACCCTGTTCATTGGGAGAAATGGCTTGATATTGTCCCTCAATTAGTCTAAATCCTTGCAATTCTAAAGTATTGGGATCGAACCAAAAATAATTAGGAGTGCGAAAGGTATTCTGATAGAGAATTTTCTTGTTATTGCGGTCAATATTGGCCGTAGAATCGGAGAGAATCTCGACAATTACATCCGGATATTTACCCTGTTCTCCCCAAACCACCCAACTTTTGCGGGGAC
>NZ_JASJFE010000695.1:0-7311 GCF_030067735.1 Microcystis sp. M53598_WE2
GGAACACACCCTACCAGATCTGCACTGAGTTCCGTTGTTGCCTTGTTAGGATTAGGAGGATTAGGGTTAGTCTCTAGCCTGACCAAGCGAAAATAGAAATAGTAGGGTGAGCATTGCCCACCTTACCGCTTTTTCGGTCATAATAAATCCGAATTAGGGCGAACTGTAGTAGAATAGAAATCGAACCTCTTAAGCAGGGTTTATAAGGATGTCCAGACGAGACGATCTACATTTATCATTACGTCATACTTTAGAAAAAGAGGGTTGGAAAATCACTGATGATCCTTTAATTCTAACCTTAGAAAAAACCTTGCTTAAAGCTGATTTAGGAGCAGAAAAGTTTTTTGCTGCGGAAAAAGAAGATCGTAAAATTGCCGTAGAAATCAAAGACTTTGATACGCCTTCAGTTATCAGTGAATTAGAAAAAACAATAGGACAACTTCAATTATACCAATGGGCTTTAGATTCACAAGAACCTGAAAGAAAACTTTTTTTGGGCATTAGTCAAGCGGTTTATTTAAAACACTTCAAAAAAGCTATTTTCCAACTGGTTATTAAACGTAACAGAATCAATTTAATTATTTATAATCCTCAAAAGGAGATAATTTGCGAATGGATAACACAGTAAATTATGCCGATATTCTGACTCAAGTTATCAGAAAAGAGTCGGCGATGCAACCTCGATTACAAACCCTTAAAATTACCCCAGTTTGTGATCCAGAATCAGGCAACTTTTTAATAATTATGACTGGTTGGGAAAAAGAAGCATGGATTAATACAATTTTATTTCACGCTCGTTTATTGAAAAATAAAATTGTCATTGAAGATGATAATCTTGAAGAAGGATTAACAACCACTTTAATTCAGGCTGGGATTCCCCCAGAAGATATTATTACTGGACTTTCCCTAGAGTAAGGCAGGCATTACCCACCTTAGCGATATCGCAATGAATGTTAGGAAAAATTATCTAAATGCTTCAATTCGATCTAAATAGACATTAACTAATTTATGTTCAATAACCAAAGCTTCAACTTCTGGCCAAATACGAGCTAAAAACTGATGAAATTCGCGTTTTCGTATATTGCCAAAACGGAGATGTACTACTTTAGGTGCAAAAAAAATTAAGCATTAGTTGATCGGAAAAGTCTGTATCTTTCGTAACAATAACCAGTTTTTTATCCTTTGCATATTGCCAAATTTCCGTATCACTTGGACTTCTCCCTAAAAATGATCGGTAAAGATGGAGTGAAGAGGATTTTAGCTGGTAAATTTTCATCGAAGAAAAAACCATTCATGCAATTTTTCTGACTTCATAGTGATTCGCCATCAATCTTGCTGCAAATTGCATACAGGCATAAATATCTTCTCGATTCAGAGAAGGATATTCTTCAAGGACTTCTTCAATAGAATCCCCTGCTCCCAAAAATTCCATAACTGTTTGCACCGGAATTCGGGTTCCAGCTATAACAGGTCTTCCATTACAAATATCTGGATGGATATGGATACGACTTTCCATTAAGGTTTTGTTACCTCTTTGATGACCTTAAGTAAACTTATTATACCCTTTCATAGTAACAGGTAAGGATGTTGGGTTTCCTTAAAATTGATCGCTGCAGCGGTAGGAATTGCATTAAGGAACGCACCCTACCAGATCTGCACTACGTTTTTGGAGTAGTGCCATTCTTTTGCTTGCTCCTCACGAAGACTGCCTTATTTTTTCGCTGAATCTCGAATAAGTCAATAGCCTCGAACAGGCCACTCAACTTTGCATATCCGTAGTTGCGTGGGTCAAAAGATGTCTGATTTGCTATGTGTCCGCCAATCTCTGCCAAATTCGACCAACCATCATCGTCTAGAGTGCTAGAAACAGCGCCCCTCAATAAACTGATTAATTTGGTGTCTTGCTTCAACTCTTTACCAGTTTTCTTCACACTTGCAGAAACTTTGGAAGTCTCCTCAGAATTTACTGCTTGATCAATAGTTTCTAGGTATAAAAATGTTGAACACGCATAAACAAAAGGCAATGGTGTTTTCTTCTCGCCAAATCCATAGACTTTTAAGCCATTTGTCAAAATTCGCATCACTAAAGGAGTAAAGTCACAATCGCTCGACACGATTGCAAAAGCATCCAACTGTTGTGTATACAGCAAATCCATTGCATCAATAATCATTGCAGCATCAGTAGCATTTTTGCCCTTCGTATAGTCGAACTGTTGGACGGGGCGAATAGCGTATTCATGCAAACACTCCTCCCAGGCTTTCAGCGCAGGACTTTTCCAGTTTCCGTAAGCCTTACGAATATTGGCAACTCCATACTTTGCAATTTCAGAGACGATCGCCTCAATTTTTGATGCAGGGGCGTTGTCTGCATCAATCAGCAGCGCAATTTTTGATTCTGATTGCCGCATATTGCTCCAGGTGTGCTGATCACTTTAATTTTTGAACTCGAACAGACACTCTTCAAGTATGCCCCAACCGATAACCTAAGCCATCCAACTATTAATTATACAGAAACTTTCCGAATAACCAGAGTAAGGATATGGGAAAACTTTCGGCATATCACCCCGTTTTAGCGGAATTGCGGCGAACTTTTCCGTATATCAAACCCAGAAGCCTGTTAGCTAGATTAGCCTACTGCAAACAACCTCCTTTAGGCAGATTTCTGACAATCAGCCGAGATACAAAGAACTTTTCAGCGACCATAGCACCAATTATAATTCTTCGGGTAACTGAGCAGACTAACTAAAAGTGGCGATGGCGGAGCAAATTCTTTCTCTACTCTTGTACCTAATTCTCATTTTAACGGCTTTTTGGTTTATTAGCCCCCAAAAAAAGCCCCGTAGTCATCCCGCCTATCATCTTGCTTGTTTGCTGGAAGATGCTCCTGAAAGCTCTTTAAATGGTCAATTTTGTCCCCTGGCTACTCCCTTGGCTACCCCGATCGCCTGTACTGTTCCGCAGGTGTGGCGCAGTGTATATAGGCAGTCTCTGGCAAAACCGGATATTAATTATTGGCAATGGCGCGGTATGCCCGAAAATGAGCAGTTTTGTCGGGAATTAGGGGAATTATTGCAATTAAATCCGGCTAGAGGTTACGCTAAGGAAATTCTGGAAAGTCTCGCCTTGGGTCAAGATCCTTTTTATCATCTTTACTGGGATCTAAAAGCGATCGCTAATGGTAACTTTAACAATATCGGCACTAATAAACTAGCTGAGGGCAGATTTGCCCAGCGAGATTTGCGAACTCATCAGCAGATGCGGAGGGATTTTCGTCAATGGCATTTACAAGCTTGTGAACAGTTGGGAAAAGAGCGGGTTAAAGCGGTTTATCGGCGGTGTTATGGGTCAGATTGGTCATTAATCGCCCAAATTCTCTATCCTTCGCCCCGTTCCTTGGCCGTGATGATTATAGAGTCGGCTAATCCCGTTTGGTGGCGAGTTTTGGGGATTACTCCTTTTACCACGACTAGCCGGATTGAGAATAATTATAAAACTCTCTTGTGTTATTGGCATCCCGATCGCAATTCCCATCCCAATGCGACAGAAATCACCGCCCATCTTAATCGCGCCTACGATTGTTATCAAAGTTTTCAGGAGATGAGTAGTCAAGATAATGCACCTTTGTGGACGAAAATCCGTCGCTGGATTCCTTAGACTTGACTCTAGTTTTTCCCTTGACTTTTTCCTTAACGAAAGAATGTTAGTCTAGGAACAATTTAAGACCACGCTTGCACTCTCAGGGTAATGAATCTAGTGCTTTTAAACAATCGCTACCAAATTGTTAGTACCCTTGCTAGGGGGGGATTTGGGGAAACTTATATCGCCATCGATACGAATATGCCTTCTCAACGGCGCTGTGTGATTAAAAAATTGCAGCCAGCTATTCAAAGTGAGGAGATGCCAGAATGGTTAAAAGAACGTTTTCAGAAAGAAGCAAGCGTTTTAGAGGAATTGGGGGAACAAAATCGCCAAATACCCCGTTTATACGGTTATTTTGCCCAAGATAATCACTTCTATCTGGTGCAGGAATGGATTGAAGGGGAGACACTAACCCAAAAACAGCAACGACAGGGAAAATTATCCTCCTCGGTAGTGCGGACGATTTTAGAGAATTTACTGCCTGTTCTCGATTTTATTCACAGTCGCCGCATTATTCACCGGGATGTGAAACCCGATAATATTATCTTAAGAAATAGTGATAATTTGCCCGTTTTAATCGATTTTGGGGTAATGAAAGAGGCAGTGGCCACCTTACTCGATCCTACGGGAAAAAGTGCCTATTCGATCGCCCTTGGCACCCCCGGTTATATGGCTTCGGAACAGGCTGCCGGGAGACCGGTTTTTTCTAGTGACCTTTATAGCTTAGGCTTAACGGCGATTTTTTTATTAACGGGAAAAACTCCCCAATATCTAGAAACTGACTCGCGCACGGGGGAAATTCTCTGGCGACAGGAGGCAGAAAATGTTAATCCTAATTTAGCTATGGTAATCGATCGAGCGATCCGTTTTCATCCCCGGGATCGATTTGCTACTGCCAGGGAAATGTTGGCAGCTTTAGGAGAAATATCCCCCGATTTGTCCACCCAACCGACTATCGCGGTTTCTCCCCATAGTCCCCGATTAAAGTCCTCTACACCCCCAAAACCAACCGTCTCCCCCACTGTGGTTATTCAACCCAATTCTGGGGAAAAAAAGAATCCTTGGCTGTCGATTTTGCTGATTTTTGCGGTGACAATTGGGGCTTTTGCCCTAGGATATCGGGGATTTATGGCTCTTTTACCCAAAAATGAGGAAATTGAACCATTACCAACCCCTGAACCTTCTCCTAGTCCTGAAATCATTCCTCCTCCCTCCCAAGATTTTCCCCCTATCCGACGACCTTCTCGTCAACGGACTCCCATTTATTCCCCGACTCCTACCCCATCCCCGACTCCTACCCCAGAGGTGATTCCTACTCCAGAAGCGACTCCAGAATTAACTCCTAGTCCCACCCCAGAAGAAGTAATTCCTATTCCTGTTCCCCTTCCTGAAACGGAGCCGAGTCCTCAAGTTTCTCCCCTTCCTTCTCCTTCCCCTTCTCCTTCCCCTTCTCCTTCCCCTTCTCCTTCCCCTTCTCCTGTTCCAGAGGTGATTAATCCCCCGGTTAATGAGGATAAAATTGAACCGATCGCTCCTCCTGTTTTATCACCTTCTCCTCCTGAAGAAAATAGTAATCAATAGACTGCTTGCAGAAGTCGGAAAGGGGAAGATGATAATTTTCTCTTAAACCTTTGCCCTTTTCCCTACAATGAAAGAGAGCTACTGTTTATGCTTAATTCTTCTGATTCTATCTGCTCTGCCAGTTGACGCAGTAGATCAAAAATGCTAGTTAGGGTTTCCTCCGGTAATTTAGCCCTATTCAATTATTTCTATTATCCCCAGTCTATCTTCTGGTTGATGCGAGGTAATCCTGTTTAATTTAGTTCGCGATCGAGTTGAGGATCAGTCAAGGGAGAAGGCAAAGGCGAATACGACATACTGCGCCACAATCCCTCTTTTGTTTTATGATGGTTCATGAAAGGCAGAAAAACAATAAGGAAGTAGGCGCAGTGGCATGAACAACCAAAGTGCTGTAGATATTGAGCAATTCCTAGAGTATTTAGAAACCTCAAAAGACGGCTGATGACGTGCCTCCCGAAGAAATTGAGGCGGCAGAGAAAGCCTATCAGGAATATTTAGAAGGGTGCGATCCTGGCAAATCTAAAGCAGAGTTGAAGGCTGAGTTAGGATGTGGCACTACATCATCTTAAAACCAGCCGAGCGTTACCTAAAACGGTTACAGCCCCGTAGCCAAGAGCGCATCTTAAATGAACTGGATAAATTGCTGGCGAGTCCTAGTCAGACAGATTTCAAGAAACTCCAAGGGCGAGAGAGTTATCGCCTGCGGGTGGGTAATTATCGGGTATTAATGCAGGTCAATCGAGAAGAACGTCTTTTCATTGTCACTGAGATCGGTCCGCGTGGTGATATTTATAAATAATACCGAATCCGACACACCGCGCCACAATCCCTCACGAAAGGCGATAGTTCGCCCGAGAAGGAGTAAAACAGGGGAAACCACCTGAGACTCCTTCCCCTGTCAATCCCTAAGCTAGGGAGAAGAATGTAAAGATTTATTAAATTGTAGCTTTTGACACAGTTTTTTTGGGATGTGTATGATCCTGTTGTCTGCCTTTGACGTTGGGTGGGGGTGTTGCTTGACCTAGCTGCGAGGTGAGCGATCGCCTAACATTTTGGGAAATTTACCAAATTCTTTGAACGGGGTAAAGGTCAAATATCTCATCAACGCTCAGAATAGGCATAATTTCGGTTATTGATTGGGATATTAAAAGTCGATCAAAGGGGTCTTTATGATAGTGGATAAGGGTTGGTAGTGTCCAGATGTGAGCTAGATCAATAGAAAGTATTTCTAGATTATTAATGGTTATTTGATTTTTAATTAATTCCTGTAAAGATGGGTTAAGTTGTAATTTTCCCAGTTGCAGTTTTATTTGCATTTCCCAGACACTAGCAACGCTTAAAAACAAGCGATTATTTCGATCAAATAACAAATCCTGCACGGTTAGTGATAGTTTTTCTGAGTTAATGGGTATCTAATAAAAGTTGCATGGGTTAAGTTGGAGGCAAGAGTTGATCGGTTAGGGGTTCGTTAAAGTCATCGCTGATCCAGCCTTGACCTTGATATAATCCTGCAATTCTACCTATTTGGGTTATTTGGGTTTGATGGTGTTGATTGACTATAGATTCCAAAAAATCGAGAATTTCTTGTTGTTGTTGGACAGGTAATGTCTGAAGGGTTTGCAACAAAGGAGAATTGGTATCTAGGCCAGCATTGTTCATCACGATTTGATTTGAGGATTTTGGGGCAATACCTCAAGGATAGCATGGGTTTTCAGAGGTGAGGGGACAAGTTACGGATGCTGCGATTGCACTACTGAAGTCGGATCGGGTTTCTCTGTCTCGTCTTCTGGGGATTGTTTATTCTGGTTCTGGGTTTTCTTTATAGAGATTGGGAGGGAAATGTAAAGATTTGTAAAATATTTATTAAATTGTAGCTTAAAATACAGTTTTTAGTGCGGTAGTGTGTATTGTTTTGCTGTCCGTTCTTGGCGTTGGGTTGGGCTGTTGTTTGACCTGAGATATGAGATTTGCGATCGCACTAGCTGACACGACTTATCGAAAATTTGGGTTAAAACCCCGTCCTTTTAGGACGGCTTTAAGCTACAATGGAAAAAGCGATAACCAAGCTAAAAACTGAACCTTGACAACAGA
>NZ_JASJFE010000384.1:0-10062 GCF_030067735.1 Microcystis sp. M53598_WE2
CTTATAGAATCGTGAAATGTTTACTGGGAAAGACTTTTAGGACTATTTTGCTGAAGAAACTATCAGTATAGACCCCGTTTCCACACAGAAACCAGAAGAGCCGCGTCTGCGGCGGGCGGACAATGGGAGTTCTCTGAGTTACGATTGACTTTCTCGGAAAGCTGCTCTTGAGATGATTGTAATTCTTTGAGATGCTGCTCTAGCTGTTCTATCTTCAAACCTCACCCCACTACTAGCTGTCTGACGCTGGCGGTCGGTTGGTCTGACCCAATCCTCTGCGCCAATTCCTGGTATCAACCGTAGGTGTTTCTCATCCATAGGTCTGAGATTACCAGATTTCGTTCCCCTCTGAACGGTTACAGCAGATTTTTTCTGGAATCAAAAATCTCCTCATGTATTAAGCTATATTACGACCAAATTACATTCGTGACCAGATTGACTACAATGGAAAACGAGGATGGGTGGCCTGCTTATAGGAATAGGGATGAATTCGAGTTCGACAATTCGTTGGCAAAAATCGACATCAGTTTGTCAGTGATTTCCCCAACTAAGCAATTTGCCCTAGTTACCTTTATCTGGAGAAAAATCAGCGGCTTTGGCATAGAGCGAATCTCAGTGTGATGGTCAGAAAGTCAAAGCCAAAGCAGATAAGTATTTTTCGGTCAGCCTCTCCAAATCCTTGCTAGTTACTGGCTGGTGCTGACTAGGGGCTGTTTGACCGTAAGTGTTGAAAACATGAAAAAATAAGATTTTCTTTGAATTCAAGGAGTTGATCATGGCTAGTAATATAACTCAACAGGGAAGCTTGACTCTCAATGATTTTATCTTTATACAAGGAGCAAATCCCACCAGAGCAGATGAATATCTGGTCACTTTTACTGCTTTTAACCAGCCCGTGCAGATATCTTTAATTTCTGCTAACAATACCACTTATGATCCTATCGTCCAAATTATTGATGCCAGAACCAACACAATAGTTGCCAGCGATGACGATAGCGGTAACGGCAATAATTCACTCATTGCTAATTTTCTGCCCCAAGGCGGAGTTGTTTATAAAATTCGAGTCACCAGCTTCAATACTATTAACACAGAGATCGAACATCCCTACACCTTACAGGTTAACTCTGTAGTGGGCGATGTGGTGCTTGAGGAAAGATTATCGAGCTTCGGCAACCCCCAAACAGGTCAAGTGGTTACTTTTCAGGGGGTATTAGACAGCAGAGACTATACTTTTCCCTCTCCTAGCACAGCTGCACCCTCTTTGGCGGATGAATATAAGTTGGCAGTGACTGCCTTTAATCAACCCATCCAAGTATCACTTACGTCCTCAAACACCGGTGTTTACGATCCCTTCCTACAGATTGTCAATGCCAGAACAGGGGCTGTAGTGGCTTTCGATGATGACAGTGGTGACGGACTCAATTCTTTAATTGCCAATTTCTTACCGCAAGGTGGGGTGGATTACCGGATTCGGGTAAGTAGTTTCAATACTATCACGCTGCCGCAGACCAATCCCGCCACCTATACATTGCAAGTTAGCGCTCAAGTGGGACAGGCAGCCGTAACCCCAAGAGTCCCCGGTATTATTCCTCCACCCAATACCAGTCCGCTAACCCTGACTGGTGACACGGCGCAAATCGCCTACGTTGTCTATTATGGACGACCAGCGGATAATGCTGGACTCGATTTCTGGGACGAAGCCTTGACGGATGCGGGTATTAGTTATTCTCCGAGACAGGGAGATCTATTAACTGGATCTGAAGCTGGTGCTTATAATCAAATTGTCAACTTTTTTGGCACCTCGCCCGAAGCTGATAACCTCTTCGGTGGATTGAATAATCGGGACAAAGTGAATAAAGTTTATAACTTTGCTTTTAACCGTAACGCAGAACAAGAAGGTTTAAACTTTTGGGCAGAGCACCTAGATAGTGGTGCCATCACCCTAGCTAATTTTGCTCTGGAGATCGGATTGGGTGCCCAGGGCGACGATATTATTGCCCTACGCAATAAACTGACCAGCGCCGATCTGTTTACGAATTCACTGGATTTGCCCGAAGAAAGGGCGGCCTACTCGGGCGAAAGTGCGGCACTTTTCGGACGCAATTGGCTCAGTGATTTCGGCACGACCGTAAGTACCCAGGCTTGGGTTGATGCCGCTATCTCTAGCTTAGTATCTATCTAGGGCGGGCTGAATATCAGTAGAAGCTTTGCTAGAAAAGGGTTTTGGTCTTTTTTTACCCAAAAAGTGCCAGAAACAAACGTTGAGAAATCGAAATAGGGACTCAAAACCCTGGCACTTTTGTGAGCGATGGCGAAGGGTTCCGCTTTGCAGTACGCGAGGTCATTCTGTTATTCTGACTTCCCCGACCGACGACCGACTCGGAGACTGATGACTCCTAACCCCACCAGCCAACTTTTTCAGCAAGCCCTAGATATTCTGATACCATTTTTCTAAAGTAATGGCAGAGATAGTTAATTACCCTCACCCCCCCCCAACCCCCCCCTGACAGGTGTAGGTATTTTACAAGTAAGAGGAAGGGGAGTAGTAAAAAGCGTCAACGGGGGTGGGAGGGAAAGAACTCCAACGATGAAGGTGAATCGACAAACCTTTTAGTAAATCAGCAATTAGGGTAATAGAACCCACATTCCGCACCCTAGTCGGTTGAAACCAACAGTTGCTCTAGCCCTTGTATAGCTGGACTTCCCCCATACAGAAATACTAAAAAATCAACAAAACCCTTACTGCCTGGAGCTTCTCAGAAAAAATTGACAAGCCGCTACTGGGTACATTTTTCGCTTGAAAATGGCTGTACCGTTGACTGTATCTGGAGTAGAGCGATTCCGTAGAGTTGGCTGTATAGTGATCGCTAACCTCATTGTAACAGATGGTGTCATTAATCTCTAGAGTCAGCGATTCCCTCTGTAGCCATGTTTTTGCTGGTTTTCTGCCCCGAAACAAGCTATAATGGTCGAAAGGTCAAATTTGAAAATTTTTGCCTCAAACCCTATCAGCGTAAGGACTTCAGGAGTTTGTGTCCAGTAGTCCATTAGTATTATATGGCTTTAACTCAGGCTCTATAAGACTTTTAGCCATAGCTAGTATGTTTATACGGGGGAAGTCCAGAAATATGTGGCAGTTCAGGGGGAACTGGAATAGGTGTACAAGCTGCCGCACCTATGACCGTCAGTTTATTCGTGTTGCAAACGTTCCAACGCGGCCACCAGCGCATCCACCTCGGCCTTAGTATTGTAGAAAGCCAAGGAAGGGCGCACCGTTGCCTCGAGACCAAAGCGTCGCAGAATGGGTTGAGCGCAGTGATGGCCTGCCCGCACGGCAATCCCTTCCCGGTTCAGGGCCTGTCCAATGACTTCCACATCAAATCCCTCCAGCACAAAGGAAAGCACGGCAGCCTTATCGGCTGCCGTCCCAATCAAACGCAGGCCCGGAATGGTTGTCAGTCCCGCAGTGGCGTACTCCAGAAGTTCATGCTCATAATTGGCAATGGTGGTCAAACCAATCTGCTGAACATAATCCAAGGCCGTCCCTAGGCCAACGGCATCGGCAATATTGCCCGTTCCGGCCTCGAAGCGAGTGGGAGCCGCCTGATACACGGTACGCTCAAACGTCACATCCACGATCATGTTGCCGCCGCTTTGCCAGGGAACCGTGGCATTCAACAGGTCTTCTTGACCATAAAGTACCCCGATCCCTGTCGGACCAAAGACTTTATGCCCGGAAAAGACGAACCAATCACACCCTAATTGTTGAACATCGATCGGAATGTGGGAAACCGATTGAGCGCCATCTAACAAGACTTTAGCTCCGACCCGATGGGCTAAATCAATGATTTGTTTGGCGGGAGTAATGGTTCCCAAGGCATTGGAAACATGGGAAAAAGCCACCAGTTTTGTGCGGGAGTTGAGTAATTGTTGGTACTCTGCCAGTAAAATCTGCCCGTGGTCATCCACGGGGACAACCCGCAACTTTGCTCCCGTTTGGGCGGCTAGTTGCTGCCAAGGCACAATATTGGCATGGTGTTCCAGATGGGTGAGGACAATCTCATCCCCCGCTTGTAGGGTTTGTTGTCCCCAGCTTTTTGCCACCAGATTAATGCCTTCCGTTGTCCCCCGCACGAAAATGATTTCGTTGGCAGATGAGGCATTGAGAAAACGGCGTACCTTGTCTCTGGCCGCTTCGTAAGCATCTGTGGAGCGAGCCGCTAATTCATGGGCGGCACGATGCACATTGGAATTTTCATGGCTGTAGAAATGAACGAGGCGATCGATGACTGCTTGGGGCTTTTGAGTTGTTGCGGCATTGTCGAACCAGATCAGTGGTTTGCCATTCACCCGTTCTTGCAGGATGGGAAAATCCTGGCGAATGGTATGAACATCAAAGAAGCTAGGTCGTTGAACGCTTCGCCCGCTGGCATGGGGGACAAAAAGGGGATCGATACCCGGGACTTGAACAAGCTGGCCCGGTTTGGCCACTACCGCCGGAAGGTCGGGGATTTTTGTTTCTAACTCTTCAATGAAGTAGAAAGAGGAGGTGGCTAAGGGTACAGCCAAGGGAACTGTGGGCCGTTCGCCCACAGCAGCTGGGGAGGTTGCGGGGGTAGCCGGCAAGTCCAGGGTTGGGGGAATCGCCGCGGCGGATGGCACCAGATAATCCCGATCTGTACTCAACCCCTTCGCCACCTCGGCCTTAAGGTCGTGCCGTTGTAGTTCTTGAATTATCGTCTGGGCGAGATGCTCAAGAAGGTCAGGTTGAAATAAGGGGTTAAGAGAAATGTTCTCGACCTCAGTTGGGGCAGTGGTGGGCGGGGATAGAGCGGGTAGATTCCCCCCCGCCTTTTCAGGGATCAGTTCAGGGTTAGTCATAGTCGTAGATGTGGTATTGGTTGACATCAACGTTCTCCAGTACGGCCGCTGCGTCGTCGGTCAACACTGCCAACGAACAGTAGAGGGAGACCAGGTAAGAGGCGATCGCCTTGCGACTAATCCCCATAAATCGCACCGACAAGCCAACTCCCTGTTGACCGGGTAAATTGGGCTGATAGAGACCGACCACCCCTTGACGGCTTTCTCCTACCCGCAATAACAAAATATTGGTTTTGCCTTGTTCATTCACGGCCAACTTATCGGAAGGAATCAAAGGCACGCCTCGCCAAGTAATAAACTGAGAGCCAAATAATGACACCGTAGCAGGGGGTACACCCCGTCGGGTTGCTTCTCGTCCAAAAGCGGCGATCGCTTTGGGATGGGCGAGGAAAAATGCCGGTTCCTTCCACACCTTGACCAGCAACTCATCCAAATCGTCCGGCGTGGGCGCACCATTGCGAGGTTGCACTTTCTGGGAATCAACAATATTGTTGAGCAATCCGTACTCATGGTTGTTGATCAACTCATTTTCTTGACGTTCCTTCAGCGTTTCAATCGTCAGGCGCAATTGTTCATGGATCTGATCGTGGGGACTGCTGTAGAGATCGGACACGCGAGTGTGAACATCCAGTACCGTATTCACCGCACTCAAGAAATACTCCCGGGGGGTCTCTTCGTAATCCACAAAGGTTTCGGGCAGCTCCCGCTCATCTCGTTCAGAGCAAGCCACCTCAACCCGGGAGGCATCCCTGACTTTATTGAGACGATAAATCCCCGCTTCAACGGGTAGCCAATGCAAGAGGCGAACGAACCAACGGGGCGAAATGGTCAATAACTGAGGAACGGTCTTTGTGGCATTGGCCAACTGCCGAGCGGCAGCATCTCCCAAAGCCAGTTGCAATTCATGATCTTGGGTATAGGTCATTGAGTTAAATCCTCCAATTCAAAAAAAAGTAACAAAGCGACTGTTATGGCCGAACATTCACAGTCAGGACAGCCCCTCAAATTCCAGAGCCGTCATCAAACATTTCCTGTCGTAGTTGCGCCTGGGAGACAAAACCCCCCGGCGGCACACTGCGGGTTAACCAAACATTTCCACCAATGGTTGCGCCCCGACCGATAGTTACCCGACCGAGAATCGTTGCACCTGAGTAAATCACCACATCATCTTCAATAATCGGATGACGGGCTTGACCTTTGATTAAACTGCCCGATTCGTCCCGGGGAAAACTTTTCGCCCCGAGCGTGACCGCTTGGTAAAGGCGCACGCGGTCGCCAATCACCGTGGTTGCCCCAATCACCACCCCCGTCCCATGATCGATAAAGAAGCTATTGCCGATCGACGCGCCGGGGTGAATGTCAATCCCCGTTAAGGAATGGCCAATTTCACTAACAATCCGCGCCAACAAGGGAGAGTCCAACCGATACAGGGCATGGGCAATGCGGTGATAAGTGATTGCCGTTACCCCGGGGTAACAAAACAACACTTCATCTAAATTTCTCGCCGCCGGATCACCTCGATAGGCCGCAGTGATATCGGTTTCCAGTAGAGCTTTCAGATGGGGTAATTGAGTGGCAAAGGCTTGTACCGTCCCTTGGGCGTGTTTCTCAATCTGGTCTGACGACCAGTGCAACTGTGACCCCAGCAACCACTGTTCGCGACAAACTTGGTGATGCAGCAGTTGCAAGACTTCATTGAGGGTATGACCGATAAAATAGCGGCTGGATGTTTCGCCTAAATCGGGATTGCCAAAGTGATAGGGAAAAAGAACGGCACGCAGTCGATCAACAATCCGAAATAAGGCCTCACGGGAGGGCAAGGGGAAATGGCTTCGTGATTGAGACCAACTGTGGAACGACTCGCCACGAGGTTTGGACAATTGAGCGATAATTTCATCGAGATCCAAGGACAAGGTGGGTTGGGAGAGAGCGCTGGAACTGCTCGGATGCTCGCTCGTCATGCCACTAACCCTTGCTCATTAAATACCCCTTGGAACAGGATGGAACTCAAATACCGTTCTCCGGAATCCGGCAAAATCACGACAATGGTTTTGCCTTGGTGTTCGGGTTGTTGTGCCAAGCGAGCGGCGACGGCGACGGCGGCACCGCAGGAAATGCCGGAGATAATCCCTTCTTCCTTGGCCAACCGTTGGGCATAAAGAATGGCCTCTTCGTTGGAAACGGTTTCAATCCCATCCACGAGGGATAAATCCAGAACTTCGGGAACAAACCCCGCCCCAATGCCCTGAATTTTGTGAGGGCCAGACTTTAAGGGCTGACCTGCCCGGGCTTGGGATAGTATGGGGCTGGCTTCTGGCTCCACCGCTACCGATAAAATCGGTTTTCCCTTGGTCTTTTTGACATAGCGCGAAACTCCCGTAATGGTTCCGCCCGTTCCCACACCCGACACGAGAATATCGATCGCCCCGTCTGTGTCCTGCCAAATTTCAGGGCCGGTGGTTTCCTCGTGGATGCGGGGATTGGCAGCATTGCGGAACTGTTGCAACAACACATAGCGATCGGGATTAGATGCGGCAATTTCTTCTGCCTTTGCCACTGCTCCGGTCATGCCTTTAGTCCCTTCTGTTAACACCAGATTGGCTCCATAGGCGAGCAACAGTTTGCGCCGCTCCAAGCTCATGGTTTCAGGCATGGTCAGGGTGAGGGGAATCCCCTTAGCGGCGGCGACAAAGGCTAGGGCAATGCCTGTATTGCCACTGGTGGGTTCGACCAGTTCTTTGTCCGGCCCCAATAATCCCCGTTGTTCTGCATCCCAGATCATGGCCGCACCAATACGACATTTGACTGAATAGGCTGGATTGCGACCTTCAATCTTGGCCAGAACCGTGGCGTGATTGTTGCCAACGATTCGATTAAGGCGCACTAGAGGAGTCCGCCCGATCGACAAACTGTTATCCGCGAACCATTTCTTACTCACAAAATGGCAACTCCATGATCAAAATACGACAGTTCACCAGATTGGCTCATCTTGAATTCATTTGAAATTCATTTTGAATCCATTTGAAATTCATTCTAGCCTATGCACTATCAACCTCTGGTCAAGCTAAACAAATCTTTATAATCAAGGGGGGTGGGCGATCGCTGAGGTTGAAGAATCAAGGTATAGGAGGGCGGGAAGTGGAGATAAGGGAGCGGGTTTTTCAAGTTGGATTAGGAGTTATACTTGAGACTAAATCCGTTGAGCATAGGCTAGTTATGAGGAGAGGCACTCATGCAAGAGGCACTCATGCAAAGGGGAGAATAAATAATCAGTTTTTAATAACCAGATTTAGTATGATATACGGAGTCGTAAATTGGCGGCGCGAAGCCACACTCCCTCTGGTAGTTGCTAACTCAATCGGGCAAAGAGAAGTCATCAAAACCGTTATTGATACCGGAGAGGCCTGGGTGCTAATATCGAGGCATTGATCATTCAATCGCCTCTACCTGAATCCTAAAGATATGGAGAGTTCAGACAAGGAAGACTACAAAGCAAAAGAAAAAGCCTTTTACAGTGCAATGATATCTGCATGGCTTACTACAAGGCTTGAACGTGATAAGCAGTTATTAGGTTTGTCAGTTACAGCTATTGGATTGTTGGTTACTTTGCTAAGAACAGTTGGAGTTTCAAGCCCTTTACAGATAATCCTTTTTGGTCTTGCACTTTTTGCCTTTCTGATTACTGTAGTTTTAGTCATTTATATTCTGGGCGAGAATTCTACACATATTGAAAAAATATTAGGAGGTTCTGAAATTGAAAGCAGAAAATTGATGTGTCTAGATAAAACTGCCGGGATCAGTTTCGTCGTAGGTATGGTGCTAATCGTTATAATTGGGATGGATTCGGCGGGGTTTTTCCAGTTTCTGTGTGGAAACGATGTCTATAGTGATAGTTTATTGTGCAAAATAGTCCTAAAAGTCTTGCCCAATAAGCATTTCACGATGCCATAATCAAAAATTATCACACACAGTCAAGAAGAGCCTCGCCGGTAGTTAACTTAACTAAAAAAGGAATAAGCATAAGCATGAGCCAAGAAAAATCCTCTGATACTCATCGTCAATCTGTAACTGTGAAGCGTAGTTGGAATGGAGTGGTCAAGCTACGTCCCCAACCTCCAAAGGCTTCCCAGACAACCCCTAAATCTAGTCCTAATCTAACAAATCCCTCGGCAACTTCAGGTGGTAATGGGTCTAGCAGCGCGGGTGAATCAGACAGTAGTAACTGATAACGTCCGAACGTCTGAACGTCCTCCCTACCCCGCTACGCACTCAGGGACTCATGGGGGTTTGTTGAAGACGGCTGTTGGCCAGGATCCCTTATAATGGGGAAGTCGGAATGTTTTTTCTTCCTATGCCAGTAAGTGCTGAAGCTCTTAAGCAAGACTTGGATCGACTAACTGATAATCAGCTTCAGCAAGTGGCTGATTTTATTGCCTTCTTAAAGTTTCGCAGTCAGCGTCATCAGGCTGTTCTCGATCCCATGCAACTGGCCGATCTGTTTGCAGAGTTTGCTGATGAAGATCGCGCCTTTGCTGAAGAAGGTATGAATGACTATGCAGTAATACTCCATCAAGAAGACCAATGATGACCAATCCTCTGAAACGGGGTGAAGTCTGGTTAGCCGACCTCAATCCAACTCAAGGTTCTGAACAAGCGGGCATTCGTCCCGTCATCATTTTCCAGAATGACCTTGTTTCCCAGTTCTCAACTACGATCATTGCTATTCCGCTCACCACCAACCAACGTCGCGCTGCTTTGCCTATATGCTTACTGATAGAACAGGGTAATGGTGGACTCGGCGAAGATTCTGTTGCCCTATGTTTTCAGATGAGAGTGCTGGATAAAACTCGTTTGATCCGCACACTGGGACAACTGAGTCCCGAAATAATTGCCCAATTGGAAGAAGTGGTTTTGCTAACCTTAGGATACGAGTCATAAATGTGGAATTAAATGGAATTCTTAAGCAAGCCCAAGTTACATTTGAGGAGTTTATAGCAATTCCCATAGTTGTGAGGTACAGAGTCTTAGGTTTTGAGGAGTCAGGAGTCAGGAGTCAGGAGTCAGGATTCGGGATTCAGGATTCAGGATTCAGGATTCAGGATTCAGGATTCGGGATTCAGGAGTTAAGATTTTGGTGTACCTCATGAGATTGGGAAACGCTATAATTAAGCGACTACTAAC
>NZ_JASJFE010000317.1:0-1450 GCF_030067735.1 Microcystis sp. M53598_WE2
CTCACCATACTATTGGCTACTTGTTGAAAATGTAGTCCCTGTTTTAAATCTTTATTAACCAACATTTGCGAGATTTGCCAATCAATCCAAAAAGGAGATTTTTCGATTAGTTCTCGATAACTATTCACCCCGTCAGCACGAGATTTAAGAAATTCATCGGCATCTTTACCATCGGGAAGATTGAGGATTTTTAGGTTAACTTGTCCTGAATAAACTAGGGAGTTAATTTCCTCGATCGCCCTTTGTGTCGCTTTAATTCCCGCTTGATCAGCATCAAAATTAAAGATTATTTGTTTATTTTCACTGTAGCGCAAAAGTAATTTAATTTGCTCTTGACTTAAAGCTGTTCCTAAACAGGCAACCACATTACTAATACCAGTAGCATGGAGAGCGATCGCATCAAAATAACCCTCGACAACTATCGCTAAATCTTGCTGAATAATTGCCTGTTTAGCTCGATCGAGAGCAAAGAGAGTTTTTCCCTTTTCAAATAGAGGAGTATCGGGAGAATTTAGATACTTTGGCTGCTCATTACCTAAAGTGCGACTACCAAAAGCGATCGCCCGTCCTTGACTATCAAAAATAGGAATCATTAAACGATCTCGAAATTGATCGTAATAACCACTACCATTTTGACGCGCTTTAATTAATCCCGCTTGTTCCACTAAAGCCACAGGATAGCGCTTTTGTTCCACTAAATAACGATAGAGAGTTTCCCAACCTTCCGGAGAATATCCCAGTTGAAAAGCTGCGATAGTTTCCGCGGTTAGTTGTCGTTGTACCTTGAGATAATCTAACGCTTTTTCCCCTTGGGGTTGACTAAGGGCGTGTTGATAAAAACTCACCGCCACGGCCATTATCTCGTATAATTGTTCCTTGAGGGATAATTGCTGTTCTAATTCCTGACGCTGTTCTACTGCCAGAGTTTTAATCGGGATTTGATACCTTCTAGCAAGCTCAAAAACCACCTCACTAAAAGATTGTTTTCCCACCTCCATCAAGAATTTAATCCCGTTTCCCCCCGCACCACAGCCAAAACAGTAATACATTTGTTTGGCAGGACTAACCGTAAAACTGGGGGATTTTTCCTCGTGAAAAGGACATAAACCGACGTATTCCCGTCCCCTTTTTTTGAGGACGACTCTCTCGGAAATTAAATCCACAATATCAATTCTTTGTTTAACTTCTTCGATCGTGTCCGGATGTAGTCTCGGTGTATCCATAATCAGTTATCAGTTATCAGTTATCAGTTATCAGGAGATTTGCTTTTATTTATTCTCCCCGTCTCCCCAATTCATCATTCATCATTCATAATTCATAATTCCCACTCCCCTCTCCTTCTCCCCCATCTCCCCACTGCGATGGCGGCATTTTGTCCTCCGAACCCGAAACTAAGAACGTAGGTTGGGTTGAAGCATGAAACCCAACACCCGCTCATGTTACGCTACCC
>NZ_JASJFE010000934.1:0-2356 GCF_030067735.1 Microcystis sp. M53598_WE2
TTCAACCCAACCTACGTTCATTTTATATTTAATTCCACCCACCTACTTAACAACTTTTTAGCAAAATCGATAGCTTCCTGAAAAACTGTAACTTTGCCTTCAATTTGGGCAATTTGTACCTCGGTTAATAACTTACCAATAATCGGACTGGGTTTCAGGTGTAAATGGTTAATTAAATCATCGCCCCTTAATAAAGGTCGGGGATGGGCGATAATATTATCAGGATCGAGATAGGAAGTCAACAGAGAAGCGACGATATTTTTGTTAATCCCCATCGATAAAGCAAAAAGGGCAAAGATAGGAAATACTTTTCCCGTATTTAGATAAATAAAATACTGTTCCCGCAGACTTAAATTATCTGCCTCCTTGAGGGGAGGTAAACACTTAATCACCGTGATTACCGTGCGAATTTCCCCACGGGAATACTTGAGATCGATTAACTCTTTTTCCGCTTCTGCCAAAATATCCGATACCAATAGGGCCAATTTTGTCAACTGTAACTGAGAAGGGGAAAAGATAAATTTTTCCGGTAACAAAGATTCTAAAAATCCCGCTGCCGCTTCCACCCCCATAACTCGCTCCATTTTTGCGGGGGTAATCCGACGCAACCAGAGAGATAATAAGCCATCTTCCCAGGCACTTTTTAGCCATTTATTGCCACGGGAATTGAGCAAAAGGTAATTCAACTCGGATTGTACCCTTTCGGCGGCTACACGGCGCAATAAAGGGGCAAGAGAACGAATAGTTGCACGGGTATGGGGTTCGATCTCAAAGTCCAATTGAGCCGCTTGTCGATAGGCCCTTAATAATCTTAGGGGATCATCCTGAAGATTTTCGCGGGAAATCATCCGCAGGGATTGGCAGCCTAAATCTTTTAATCCCCCTAAAGGATCGAAAATTTCTTGGGTGTGGAGATTATAAGCGAGAGCATTAACGGTGAAATCCCGTCTTTTTAGGTCTATTTCTAGAGATTCTCCCTCCTGTTGCGCGAAATCAAGGGTCCCCTGCGGAAAAACGACGCGAGCAATTTGACGAACGGCATCTAAAACCACAAAACCGGCTTTATAATGATGGGCAATAGTTTGAGCAATTTCGATCGCTTTTTCGGGAACCACAAAATCTAGGTCAATATAGTCTTTCTGACGGTTTAATAAAGCGTCTCGCACAGCACCACCAACTAAATAAGCATTTTCTGGCAATTCTTGCCGATTAATCGCAAAAACTTCTTTAACTAAACTATCTAGGTTTTTTTGACAAGACATCGAGAAGAGCAATTTACAAAAATATAATTTTTACCGGCCCTATTTGGGGAGAGACTGAGCTAGATTAACGGAAAAGACCTATAGAGTTAAACCTATGTGTATTTGTATTAACTGCTATTTTGTTGATCGCTGTCTCACCTATCATGCCGTAGAAACACAACATCAGGAACGTCATCTCACCGAGACACCGGACTTTGAAGCGAAGAACCCTTCTATTAACGTTAACATTCGCACCAAAGAAGATTATATCGAAATGGAGTGGGATGTGGTGGGTTGTGAAAGCTTTTTACGCGAAACCGGTAAATGGTCTAGTTTGCGGCCAGGTGAACCAGTTCCCACCTAAAACACCTGAACTACCCATACATATCTACTACAAGAGCCGAAAGTTAATCCACAAATATGTCTTGGACAGCCAACGATTCGAGGAATGCGTAATTTAAGAGCGAGGTATTTATGGATAAAGAAGAAGAACTACTTGAACAATGGCGAGAATTGACCCCGGAAAAGCAACAAAAAGTTTGGCAATTTGTTCAAATACTTAAATCTGAGTCACAAACAACACCACAAGCTAAATTTATTCCCCAAACACCATTAAGCAAAAAGTTATGGGAAATCCGACATCGGGCGATCGCATCTGGATTGCAACTGCTCAATGAAGATGAAATAGAACAAGAACTTGCTGCACGTCGAGGAGGGTGCAGTGAGTCGTGAAATTGCTGGCACTTACGGTTTAGCGGCGATGGATGCACTTCATGTTGCTGCTGCGCTGCAAATTCAAGCTGATGAACTAATCACCACCGAAAAGCCAACCAAACCAATGCACCGAGTCAGGGAAATTCAGATTGTTTCAATCTAATGTAAGGCTTTGGAGTAATCTAAGAGTAAGGAGACCAGGGACCGATGACGGTTTCTCCTCGCTTCTCTTTTTCTGCTAATTCCAGGTTTAAGGTTAATAGTGGGACTTAAACAAATTTCAAGCCCAAACAAAGCCTAAACTGGCTTTGTAAGCGGCAAACACATCCCGATTCTCGGTCAGCCACTCAAAGAAACGGAAAGACATCGCTGTCCGAAAAGCTTCCAAGGCTTCCACAAAA
>NZ_JASJFE010000625.1:0-1624 GCF_030067735.1 Microcystis sp. M53598_WE2
ATTGTTACCTCTAAAGGAGAAATAATAGTCAAAATCCCGTAGCCATTGAGTAAATTAATTTGATTATAGCCTTTCATTTTATCTAGGCGCACAATATGTTTAAAATTCCATGATATGATGGCAGCCGCTCTAGCTATTGTAGCAGCCGCTACATGAGTAGCATCATTAATAGACTTTGATGTAACAACTCATTCATTGATATAAGCATCCCTTAACTGTAAAACTTCAGGTGTTATCTTAACTACTTCAATAACTCTCTGCGGAATCGATAATAAAATATCTTTAACCGCTTGGGGGGCATTAATTAATTCGCTAACAATGATATCACTCATTAACAAAATAAACTTTTCTTGCTTAATGGCTTCCATCAATTGATTGGACTCTAAGGAAAATTCATCATCTAAACAGCCTCCAATGACTGATGTATCGATATAAATTCTAAGTTGTTTCATAACGATTTTAGCTCGTCAATTTAATATTTTCTCAATTAAAGATGGTTTGTTGCCTTGTAGTTGTTTAGCAAAAGTTTCTCCTGCTTCAAGTTGTCGTCTAATTTCTTCTCGATTGTCATGGTAATAGGCCAAGGCCGCATAAACATCTGCTAGGGTGATAGTAGGATGATGATAAATAATTTCATCTGGTGACATTCCCATTCTTTCATGCCAAATTACAAGATCTTGAACTTTAATTCGATGTCCAGCAATACGAGGTTTTCCACCACAGATACCAGGAGTGATTTCAATATGTTGTGAGATAACTAAAGATGACATAATTACTTACCAATAATATTAATAAATTGTTATTATCGTACCATTTTTTCCCCAGTAAGGCAACATCACTGCGATCGCCGATATTGTAGGTTGGGTTGAGGCACGAAACCCAACAGGATCAACTATAGCAATTCTCTAACTTATGAGGTACAGTAGCAACAGTGAGTAAACCAATTGCGAATATATTTTTGAGTAACTTGTAACATAGTGCGATCGCCGATTTGGTAGATTGGGTTGAGACACGAAACCCAAGATGATCAACTATTAATTTATACTAAATTCGGTTATTAAAAACTGATTATTTATTCCCCCTTTTGCCTCTTGCCTTCTGCCTCTTGCCTCTCCTGATATGTAGCCTATGCTCAACGGATTTAGTATTATTTGGTTGGTGTTGGGTTGCACTTTGTTTAACTACATTTTGGCAATAAAGAGGCGATTAGGGTTGATAAACGGCGAACGCTAATCTTGTAAGCTTTAAAAAGTGCTATCTAAAAAACTAAACAAACTATAATTAAAATTACTGCAAAAATTTAGAGAGTAAAGAAGGAAATATGACAGAAATAGTTTTTTTAGTGGAAGATGCACCGGAAGGGGGATATACAGCAAGGGCATTAGGCGAGTCTATTTTTACCGAAGCCGATGATTTACAGTCTTTACGAGAAATGGTAAAAGATGCCGTTAATTGTCATTATGATGATAGGGAAAATCGCCCTAAAATTATTCGTTTACATATTGTTAGGGATGAGGTATTTGCGGTATGAAGCTACCCAGAGATTTATCCAGTGATGACTTAATCAAAAAATTGTCTGAGTTAGGTTATGAAGTGAGTCGTCAAACGGGTAGCCATATTAGAC
>NZ_JASJFE010000555.1:0-1019 GCF_030067735.1 Microcystis sp. M53598_WE2
TAACAATGGAAAAATTCAATTCTAAAGATAACTTTCTCTACCCTAAAACCAGCTACAGGGGTTTATTCACGCCACAAAATTTAGTTTTTAACGCTAATTTGCAGGAATTCGCCCTGAGAGTCTCTTTTATCGCTGGTTTACACAGTGGGGGAAAGCTTACCTCCACGGAAGCTTACGAGAAAATTAACCAGCTTTGGCAAGAGTTGAATACCAGTCAAAAATTCCTACTAGCTAATCATTTTGAGGATCACGGAGATTGAGAGATGGGGGTTTTTCAGTGATCAGTAAACAGTAAACAGTAATCAGTATCTAAAGTGCCACATTGACAAAAGTGGGTCAAGTAGTTCTTAGTTATGTCAGAGCTTTCTGGCCATAGCTGGCTTTCATCTTCTAGATAAAAATGTTATCAAAAGACAAAAGCGGGTAATTCTGCCGCTACAATATGATAGCGAGTTGTCAAGAGAACAGTAAAAGAACTGCCAATTGGATCTAGATGCCTCAATATACTACTAAACAAGCAACGGAAAACCCTGTTGTGTCCGACCAGTCCGCCAAGAATCCCTTTTCACTATTTGGTCAATTTTGGGAAAGCCTAAAAATTGTCGCTCAACCCTATTGGTATCCAACGGAGTTAAATGGACGTGCCTTTGGAGATGTGATCATTTCTTGGGGGATGTCAGCTTTGATTCTTTTAAGTATCTTGGCAACGGTGGGGGTAGAAGCTTTTAGTAGCTACTGGAATCGTTATGTACTCGACATTATTATTGAAGATAGAGATCTTTCTAAATATCTAAATACGCTGTGGTTATCCAGTTTGTTGATTATATTAACAACGGGGTTATTTGCTTTTTCTCAATTTATTCGTCGCAAAGTAGCCTTAGATTGGTATAAGTGGTTAACGAAACAAACCGTCAAAAAATATCTCAATTATCGCGCTTATTATAACATTGATTTTACCTCAGCTTTAAAAAATCCCGATCAAAGATTATCTCAAGAAATTGAACCAATTACGACCATGA
>NZ_JASJFE010001064.1:0-2267 GCF_030067735.1 Microcystis sp. M53598_WE2
GTCAAGGGATTATTCTGCAAAAATTAGGTCGCAAGTCAGAAGCTTTGGAGGCATTTACTCAAGCAACTAAAGCCAATTCTAATTATTATCAAGCTTGGTTAAATCAAGGGGCATTACTTCATCAAATGGAAAGATTTCAAGAAGCGATCGCATCCTACGAAAAAGCTCGCCGCATTTCTTCCCAAAAAGCCGAAGTTTTTATCGGTATCGGTAACGCTTGGTATCGTTTAGGCGACAATTACCAAGCTATAAATGCCTATCAACAGGCGATTCAAAGACAAAAAGATAACCCCGAAACCTGGAAAAGTTTAGGCAATAGTTGGTTTAAACTCGGTCAATACGAGCGAGCGATTCAAGCTTATCAAGAATCCCTTCGTTATCGTTCCAATGACCGAGAAGTGCAGGCACAAAAACAACTGGCAGAAACTCGCTGGCAAGAACTTCAGCAATCTTCCCAAAACCAAACCCCCAAAGTCGATAGTGAGGAACAGGTTCCCTAACTTCCGCTCTTTTTCGGCAGCTTTATCGCTTTTTACCGGTATTTCTCGGCAATAATTCCAGTCCTTGATAAAACTGTTTTATCAGTTCTCCCAAGCGCCAATAAACTGCCACCATAATAACAGTTAATGCTGTCAGCACTGTCACGGGAACAAGGGCCGATTGACCGAAAATTAGGGCTAAAAGTGGTAGAGATAGACCAAGAACAATAGCGATCGCTATTGTTAACCCCCGCAGACGATTAATATTTTTTAAAGCCCCTTGACAAACAGCACAATTTTTGGTATGGGAGTGATAGCGTTCCAGGAGAATCTCTTTTGATTGTCGGGGGGGGAAAGGTTGACCGGCGAAAGGATCAGCTTGGTATTGATTAACCCAATTGCGATACTCAAACACGAATAAATCCGCTTTGGTAGGGAGATAACAAGCTTGACTAAAATTCCGACTATCCCCCTGAGCTTGCAGATAACGCTCTTGATAGTAGAGAAAAATCTGATCATCTTCAAGAATAGCGTTTTGATTGATGTGGGAATACCAAGTGGGGGTAAGCTTAATGAAGAATTTCGGCAGTTTAGAGTTAAATTTAAAGGGAAAACGAGCAAAGAGACGACATTCTCCCTGACGGATGGGGGTTGCATAGACAGCTGTTAAAGTCCTTCCAAACTTTTCCGAGGTGAGATCGTGGTAAATTAATCCGGGGGCGATAAAATTGCTGTATTGCTGACCTAATTGACCTTTACGCGGTCCTTCGGGCCAAATTCCCTTAAATCCCTGACGATTGGACTCGATAATTTCTAATTCCATAGGAGCGGCATTGGCCCGATTACCGATGGTGAGATGATGGGTATAGGGAACATGACTAGAATCGATAATATTTTCGATTAAAGTGACGGCCGAGTAGGGTAGATCTCGAAAGGTATCCAAACAAATCCAAGCATCGGCATCCTCCTCCATGGGTTCAATAATTGGAATCGCAGTCAGGGGAGCATTTTCGGGATTACCCGCATAAACGAATAATAATCCCTGACGGATAGCCGTGGGAAAAGACCGCACACAAGCGCGTCGAGAGGTGTTAGCTTGACTGTTTTCCGGTTGTTGGGGAATAAATTCACAGTTTCCTCCTCCGGAAAAAGACCAACCGTGATAGGGACATTCTAGATGTCCGCTTTCGTTAAGACGACCTTCTGAGAGAGGAGCGAGACGATGGGGACATTTATCCTCGAAAACTCGCCATTCTTGCTGATTTTTGTCCCACCAAATCACTAAATCCTCTTCTAGTAGGGTAAAGCGTTGGGGCTGCTTTTTGTCTAAATCTTTGACGTAGTAGATAGGATACCAAACTTGACGACAATCAAAGCGATCGATATCTGTTCCCCCGACGGGATGGGTAGCAGTGCTGGTCAGCATAAATTTTAAAATAAGTTAACATTTCTCCTCCAAAATCTAACAAATTTAATCGACAAAAGGGGACAGATGCCGGTATCTGCTGGGGAAACAAACACTGGGGCTATATTTTGGGGTGATAATTAAAGGGTAGTCTCCCATGGATAAAGCGAGAATGGGAGAAGGATCAAGATAAAACTAAGGGGAGTTTACCAGAATGTCCGGAGAAACCGTCACTTATTCCCTAGTGGGACTTAAACAAATTTCAAGCCCAAACAAAGCCTAAACTGGCTTTGTAAGCGGCAAACACATCCCGATTCTCGGTCAGCCACTCAAAGAAACGGAAAGACATCGCTGTCCGAAAAGCTTCCAAGGCTTCCACAAAA
>NZ_JASJFE010000823.1:0-3003 GCF_030067735.1 Microcystis sp. M53598_WE2
ACTGCGGTGACATACCTTTTACTATCAGCAGCGATCGCTTATATATCTCTCTATTAATCAAACTTTGGCAAGACGCGATCGCACAGGAAAAATTGTTATTCCGCCCTCAGGATATGCTACAATGGGGGGCATTTCAGTTGGCAAAGTGGCAATGATTTGGAACTAGCATTTGAATGGGATAAACAGAAAGCAAAAATAAATCAAAGAAAACATAACATTTCTTTTGAAGAAGCATCCACCGTATTTGATGATCCCTTAGCTGTAAATTTCGATGATCCTGACCATTCTACAGGAGAGAATCGCTATCTTATAATAGGTTTATCAGATCAAAGTAAATTTCTATTTGTTTCTTATACGGATCGTGATCATAAAATTCGTTTAATTAGTGCAAGATTAGTTACACCCAAAGAAAGGAGATATTATGAACGAGAAAATCCAAGATGAATTAGAAGATGACTTGCGAGAAGAATATGATTTAAGTCAACTTAAAAATCCTGTTCGCGGAAAATATTACCAACAGTATCGGGAAGGTCATAGCGTTACTATTCATCATGAAGATGGAACAAAAACGGTTGAACATTTTCCAGCGCAAAATGATGTAATTATTCTTGATCCTGATGTTAAAAAATATTTTCCTAATTCGGAATCCGTTAATGCGACCTTAAGAAGTTTAATTAAATTAATTCCTCAATAATAGTGCGATGCCTACGGCACTGCATAGCAGCACGCCCCTTCTTCTCGATTAGTTTGAAACAACGAAACCCAAGACTATTTAAGGTGTGTTACTGCGGTGATGCAGCTTTTACCTATCAGTTATAATGGAAAGGTTTGAAGCCTAGACTTTCATCAAATGATGCTCATCTCTCTGAAAAATCCTGGTATCGTATCGTACATAGTGTAATGTCGTTGTCACTACATTATGTTAAAATAATTAAGTTTGGAATTACACACCCATCTTATGAGTAGTAAAACAAAAAGTAAGACTCCGCGTAATACCCTAAATTTGCGAATTAAGCCAGAAGAACGCAATTTGATCGATATGGCAGCCAAAGTGCAAGGTAAGAATAGAACTGATTTTATTTTGGAAGCCGCGCGGAATGCTGCGGAGGAAACTTTGCTCGAACGTACTATTTTTTTGGCTAGTCCAGAGGCTTATGCAGAATTTATCGCACTTCTAGATGCACCACCTCAACCTAATGAACGTTTACGCAAAACCATGCAGACGCTCGCACCTTGGGAGAAGGAATGAATTTGACACCACCTGAACCTCTGGCTAGTTATCACTCAATCACTGATTTTTCCTGCGGAATTACTTCTCTTGATGATTGGTTGAAGCGTCGAGCTTATGCTAATCAAGCCAGTGGTGCAACTAGAACTTTTGTTACCTGCGTTGACAATAGGGTAGTTGGGTATTACGCCCTTGCTTCCGGGGCGATTAGTATACAATCAGCTAATGGTAAATTTCGGCGGAATATGCCTAACCCAATTCCAGTGGTAATTTTGGCACGATTGGCAGTAGATACTTCTTACCAAGGTCAAGGTTTAGGATGCGGTTTATTTCGTGATGGTGCGCTACGGGTTGTTAAAGCGGCTGATACCATTGGTATTCGGGGAATTATTGTTCATGCTATTTCAGAAGAAGCTAAGAATTTTTATTTGGCTTTAGGTTTTGATGTGTCTCCTCTTGAACCGATGACGTTGATGATTACTCTTAATGATTTACGCGCTTGTATTGCTTAGTGCGCTACAGGGGCAACACGGGGTCAACCACAGGGGGTTTGCCCCTACAGGTACGTTTAAGTCCAGAATAACTTTGCTTATGGCCTCATGAACAAGATGTTTGCCCTGATACACTTTACTTAGATTCAGTGCGATTACCAGTTATCTTTAATTAAGTTTTTCCCTTACTTAAATTATTACAAAACAATTGAATGTCATTGATTATGGTTTGATAAGAATTAACAATTTGATGGGCGATGATTAAAACCTTTTCCTCATCTAATTGGCAAGAATAAGCACTTCTCACCAGATGACGAAACCGCCGTAACTCATCCAAAATGAGCCTTGTTTCTTCTGTAATAACTGCTTTTCTCACCCTAGGTATATCAACAGACATTTGCTCTAATAAATCTCGATGCCATTTATCCCCCGTTGGGAATCTTTGATCAATTTTTTTAGCAATCGCTTCAAATATACGCTCAATTCCAGTATAAACTCCATGCAAATTAAGCGCAATAGAATTAATGCGTTTTGATACATGACATCCGATTGATGAGATAATTCTCTTAAAAATATCTCTAACTGTTGTAGGGCTTGAAGAATTTTATTGAGTTCTTGATTAATTCTATCTTGAATTGATAAATTAGTCATAATTCGACCCCCTGAGCAATTGCCTCTAAAATATAAGGATGAGCCTTTTGAACTTCTACTAAATCCACCTCAAAATCCTGTCCATTATCTAACTCTGCTATCGCCTTAAAATAATCTTTCTCTGGTAAATCCCAAACCGCTAAATCAAGATCAGAATGGGGAGTTATTTCTTCATAATTTAACAATGAACCAAATAAAACAACTTTCGTGACTCCATACTTCTCTTTAAGGAGACTAGCACATTTTTGAGCAATTTTTAACCCTGCTTGTTGCCGTTGTTTCATCTCTAATAGAAATTGTTCACGGTTTGCTCTCGCTGCTAAAACTTCAGCAATAATCTCTTGTTTTCGTTCTTCAGTTAACTGTGTCATTATGATTACCCCTAAATCATTGAATATCAATAGTTTCTATGATAGCAATTTTTGTGATCAGCGATCGCCGCTCTTGTCGGTTGGGTTGAGGCAACGAAACCCAACAATATTTTATTTAAGGTGTGTTACTTCGGTGACATACCTTTTATCTATCAGTCATCAGGAGAGCTTATTTATTTTCTGCTTAGATCAGTTAAAATTGAGGAATGATCGGCCTAGAAATTGGGTTTATCTTCGTACTTAACCTTAACATGAGAGTGTA
>NZ_JASJFE010000889.1:0-7343 GCF_030067735.1 Microcystis sp. M53598_WE2
AATCCTCCTAAGTAGGGAGGCACAATTAATTATTTGTAGGATGGGTTAGGGTAGGACTATTTAATTGATTATTATTCATTCTTAATCCTCCTGACTACTGACTACTGGCTCCTAACCCCAACAACAATTTTTGATTTTTACCAGAGGTCTAGTTATCATCGCCTTGATCTAGCTGATGGCTGATAGCTTAATTATCAAACTGTTGCTAATTTTGAACCGACGAGATTTTTCTTAACTAAAAGCTCGGCAATTTGTACAGCATTTAAAGCCGCACCCTTGCGAATTTGATCGCCGCATAGCCACAATTCTAGACCGTTAGGATGGGATATATCTTGACGAATGCGTCCCACTAATACTTCATCGCGACCGGTAGCATCAATTGGCATGGGAAAATAATTAGCGTCCCAATCTTCCACTAATTTTACCCCCGGAGCGGACTGAAGAATCTCTCTAGCCTTCACCACAGAAAAAGGCTGACTAAATTCTAGGTTAACCGATTCCGAATGGGCCCGCAGGACGGGAACCCTTACACAGGTGGCGCTAACCCGCAGCTCCGGACAAGCAAAAATCTTGCGGGTTTCGTTGACCATTTTCATTTCTTCCTCGCAGTACCCTTGACCATTAATCGGGGTATTGTGGGGAAAAAGATTAAAAGCGAGGGGATAGGGGAAGGAATTAGTGGGAGGTTGCCGATTGTCAAGAATTGCTTGTGCTTGCTGTTTTACCTCCTCCATTGCTCGCGCTCCAGCACCACTAGCGGACTGATAAGTAGAAACTACTACTCGCTCGATCGACTGTACTTGGTGGAGAGGCCAGATCGCCACTCCTAAAAGAATTGTCGTACAGTTGGGATTAGCGATAATGCCCCGGTGATTGTCCACACTGTCGGGATTGATTTCTGGGACAACTAAAGGCACTTCGGGATTCATGCGAAAAGCACTGGAGTTATCGATCATCGTCGCACCCGACTCGACAATAGTTTTCGCCCAAGCTTTCGAGGTGGACCCCCCCGCAGAAGCAAGAACGATATCCACGTCCTGAAAAGAGCGCTCGTTTACCGCTTCGATGAGGAGACTTTCGCCCCGAAAATCGAGGGTTTTTCCAGCAGAACGCTCGGAAGCCAGTAATTTTAGACTAGCGAGAGGAAATTGACGACTAGCTAATAACTCTAGTAATTCCGTTCCCACGGCCCCGGTGGCTCCTAAAATAGCGACCCGTACTTTTTGACTCAAATTGTGTGACCTCCTGACGAGTTGGGTGATGATAATGATCCGAAGAAATCGTTACAGTAAAAAATCTTTTTTGTCCACCGAGTTATTCTAAAACTTGGATTGATCGGCTTTTGATCAGCAAAATTTTCTGATTGGGCTTAACTGCCCCAAGGACGGAATAAATTAAATATACCCCATTGACCGCTAAAATAAAAAGATTGTGAGAGCTTGGGGAGCAACTGCAGCTATTCCCCTAGAATATCACGAGCGGGACGGATCCACCGCAGGCGTAAACACCGCTCACCCTATTATAAACGTTCCTTGTCGTAAGAGCTAGAAAAATCAATGAAAGTTATTCAGGAAAAGCTTCCTGCCAGTCAGATAGGTTTAGAAATTGAAATTCCCGCCGAAACCACGAAAAACACCCACGAGCAAGTGGTCAAGAATTTAGCGAAGTCGGTTAATATACCCGGTTTTCGCCCCGGCAAGGTTCCCCGTCAGATCCTTCTGCAAAGATTGGGAACTAAGGCGGTAAAAGCGGCGGTAATTGAGGAATTAATTGAAAATTGCCTCGAATCTGCCCTGAAACAGGAGGGGATCGAGTCCCTGGGCAATCCACAGCTATTGTCTAAGTTTGAGGATTTGATCGCTGCCTATGAACCGGGTAAAGCTTTGACTTTTTCAGTTTCCCTGGATGTGGCCCCGACAATTATTCTCGGAGATTACGAAAATCTGAGCGTTACTGCCGAAGAAACCGTTTATGATCCCGAATCCGTGGAAAATTGGTTTAAAGAGCGTCAAGAACAGTTAGCAACATTGGTTCCCGTGGAAGATCGCGGGGCGCAGCTGGGAGATGTGGCGATCGTTGATTATCGGGGAAAATCCGCCGAAACTGGCGAGGATATCCCGGATATTGACGGCGAAGATCTGCGGGTGGATATGGAAGCAGGACGCTTTATCGAGGGTATGGTGGAAGGAATTATCGGCATGA
Organism: Microcystis sp. M53598_WE2; assembly: GCF_030067735.1. Taxonomy (NCBI): domain Bacteria; kingdom Bacillati; phylum Cyanobacteriota; class Cyanophyceae; order Chroococcales; family Microcystaceae; genus Microcystis; species Microcystis sp. M53598_WE2. Next base: position 2,203 of record NZ_JASJFE010000889.1, read on the forward strand.
AACCGGAAGAAGTCAAAGAGATGACTTTGACTTTCCCGGAAGATTATCCCAAAGAAGATGTGGCAGCAAAAGCGGTAATCTTTACAATTACGATGAAAGAGTTAAAAGCGAAGGAATTACCGGAGCTTGACGACGATTTTGCCCAAGAAGTCAGCGATCAGGAAACAATCGCCGAATTAAGAGCAAGTTTAGAGAAACGTTTCCAAGAACAAGCGGAGAAGGAAACCAAAGAAAGCATTGATGACGCTTTAACCAAGGAATTAGTCAAGGGTGCGACTTTAGATTTACCGGAGACGCTGATCGAAAAGGAAGTGACGCATATTTTGACCCAAAGCTTCATGCAGTTCCAACAAATGGGTCTAGATGTCAACCAGTTGTTTACAAAAGATAATATTCCCAAAATGCGGGAAAACGCCCGTCCCGATGCGATCGAAAGTCTGAAACAGACTCTGGTGGTGCAGGAATTGGCTAAAGTCGCGGGCATTGAAGTCAGTCCCGAAGCGGTAGCGGAAAAAATCGCTAATATCATGTCCCAATTGTCCGATCGCGACATAGATATGCAGCGTCTGGAACAGGTGATCACTGAAGAAATGCTGGCGGAAAACACCCTGGAATGGCTGAAAGAAAAAGCTACTATCACCCTCGTCCCCAAAGGTTCCCTAGAGGAAGAAACAAGCGAGGAGGAGGAAACGGAAGAAACCTTCGCATTCACCGAAGTGGAAGTGTTGGCAGCCGAGGAAGAATAACCGTAAGGAGTTAGCGGTCGTGTTGGGGTGTTGGGGTGTTGGGGTGTTAGGGTGTTAGGGTTTTGGGGTATTAGTTGAATTCCCCCATTCCCCCATTCCCCCATCTCCTGATAACTGATAACCGATTCCTGCCAACCGGGGGAAACTTAGGGCATAATAGATGGACAGAAGTGCTAAAGATGCTTAACATTTGCCAATAAAAGCTCCACAGCCAAGCAAAACCCCTAAGATTGTGATAGCGGAACCGAAAAAATTATGCTCGAATCGAGATCACCTGACTACCCAATTACCAGTAATTGTCGCCCTGCTATCTACGCCAACACGGGGAGAAACTCCCTAGCTAACGTTTTACCCGTGGTAATCGAACAGTCTGGCATGGGTGAACGGGCTTTTGATATCTATTCTCGACTCTTGCGCGAGAGAATTGTCTTTTTGGGAACCCCCGTCGATGATCAGGTCGCTGATTCGATCGTTGCCCAACTCCTCTACTTGGAGGCAGAAGATCCCGAAAAAGATATCCAACTTTATATCAACTCCCCCGGTGGTTCCGTTTATGCCGGACTAGCTATCTACGACACCATGCAACAAATTCGCCCCGACGTGGCGACAATTTGTTTCGGTTTAGCCGCTAGTATGGGAGCATTCCTGCTTTGTGGTGGCGCGGCAGGTAAACGGATGTCCCTACCCAGTAGCCGGATCATGATTCACCAACCCCTCGGCGGCGCCCAAGGTCAAGCTAGTGATATCGCCATCCAAGCCAAAGAGATCCTCTATATTAAACAGAGACTCAATACCATGCTGGCTCACCACACCGGTCAACCCTACGATCGCATCGCCAACGACACCGAACGGGACTTTTTCATGTCGGCCGTCGAAGCCAAAGAATATGGGTTAATCGATCTGGTGATTTCCCGTCCCGAACTGCCCGATCCTACCGTTCCCGTTACTTCCCTGTAAATAATAAACTATGTCTAAATACGACTCCCACCTCAAGTGTTCATTTTGCGGCAAATCCCAGGAACAAGTGCGAAAATTAATCGCCGGGCCGGGGGTCTATATTTGTGACGAGTGTGTGGAACTGTGTAACGAAATTCTCGATGAGGAATTGATGGAACCGCCCAGTCCGGTCGCCCCGGTGGAGGAACGCCCCAACAAACGGCGATCGGGCCAAAACAAAACCACTTGGGAACAAATTCCCAAACCAAGAGAGATTAAAAAATACCTCGATGACTACGTTATTGGTCAAAATGAGGCGAAAAAAGTGCTTTCTGTGGCCGTTTATAACCATTACAAACGCCTCAAAGATATCCAAACCCAAAAAGCCAGTGGCGGCAATCCGGAAGATGGGATTGAACTGCAAAAATCCAATATTCTGTTAATTGGTCCCACAGGATCGGGAAAAACCCTTCTAGCTCAAACTCTGGCCAAAATCCTCGATGTACCTTTTGCTGTCGCCGATGCCACCACTTTAACCGAGGCCGGTTATGTGGGGGAAGATGTGGAAAATATTCTCTTGCGTCTGTTACAAGTGGCAGATTTAGACGTGGAAGAAGCGCAGCGGGGCATTATCTACATCGATGAAATCGATAAAATTGCCCGCAAGAGCGAAAATACCTCGATTACCCGGGATGTGTCTGGAGAAGGGGTACAGCAAGCTTTACTGAAAATGTTAGAGGGAACGATCGCCAATGTTCCCCCCCAAGGCGGCCGCAAACACCCCTATCAGGATTGTATTCAGATTGACACCAGCAATATCCTGTTTATCTGCGGTGGGGCGTTTGTCGGTTTAGATAAGGTGATCGATCAGCGTCTCGGTAAAAAATCCATGGGCTTTATTCAACCGGGAGATGGCCAAGTTAGTAAGGATAAGGTAGCGGCAGGGTTATTAAAACAAATGACTCCCGATGATTTAGTCAAATTTGGCATGATTCCAGAGTTTGTCGGTCGGATTCCCGTCCTAGCGGCGCTTTCACCCCTGGATGAGGAAGCTTTAATCGCTATCCTGACGCAACCCCGCAACGCTTTGGTGAAACAGTATCAAAAACTGTTGAAGATGGACAATGTACAGTTAGAGTTTAAATCTGATGCCGTCCTAGCGATCGCCCAAGAGGCCTATCGTCGCAAAACTGGGGCCCGGGCCCTACGGGGTATTGTCGAGGAATTAATGCTCGATGTCATGTACGAATTGCCCTCGCGCAAGGACGTGAAACGCTGTTTAATCACCCGCGAAATGGTGGAAAAACGTTCCACGGCAGAGCTATTGGTTCATCCTTCCTCTCTACCTAGTCAAGAATCCGCTTAAGGGGAAAAATCGAGGTTAACCATGCTGAACACCGTTCCTGCGATCATCAAAGAAGGCCGGATCGAACTCCTCGAATCCGTGCCGATTCCAGAGGGTACTAGGGTTTTAGTCACCCTCATCCCGGAGGAGACAAACTCGGATTTCTGGCAAAAAGTCAGCGAAACTGCACTGGCTAAGATTTGGGATAATCTGGAAGACGACATCTATCATGAAAACTCAAATAATCGATAAAACAGTCACTGTCCGCGGTGTTCCCCACTATTACGAGTGGATTCGACAGTCGGAATCTGCCCAGAAAAAGCCAGTCATGGTGTTTATTCATGGTTGGGGAGGATCGGGACGCTATTGGCGATCGACGGCTGCGGCAATTTGCGATCGCTTTGATTGTTTATTGTACGATATGCGGGGTTTTGGTCGGTCTAAATTGCCGGAAAAATCCCCCGAGCTTTCCTACGATTTAGAAGAATATGCCCTTGATTTGGCCTTGTTTTTAGATAGTTTGGAAATTGAAAAAGTCTATCTCAATAGTCACTCTATGGGGGCATCGGTGGCGACTTTTTTTATTACTATGTACCCCGAAAGAGTGGTCAAAGCAGTTTTAACCTGTAATGGCATTTTTGAGTATAATAAAGCGGCTTTTGCTGCCTTTCATAAATTCGGTAAGTATGTGGTACAGTTTCGTTATGATTGGTTTTTAAAAGTACCTTTTGCCGATCAATTATTTATGGCGAGATTCTTGCATCGATCGATCCCAAAATCAGAAAGAATTGCTTTTTTAGAAGATTTTTTAGCGGCAGATTACGAGGCCGCCCTAGGCACAATTTATACATCTGTGAGTAAAAAAGCAGTGGAAATTATGCCGGATAAATTTGCAGAGATTAAGATACCAACTCTTTTAGTATCGGGGGAAAAAGATATTATTATCCCTGCCAAAATGGGCAAAATGGCGGCGGATTTGAATAATAATATCCAGTATGTGGAGATGGCTAATACCGCTCACTTTCCCATGTTAGAAGATGCCCCCACTTATCTAAAAAAATTGCAAGATTTTTTAGAAATTAATTAGAATGCCAAAAGGTCAGGAAAAACGCCCCAAGGCCACACCAATCAGGATAGTAACCCCGAAAAAGAGACGATACCAGACAAAAACCCAGGTACTCTGTTTTTTGAGATAATCTAATAACCAAGCGATCGAAAGATAGGAAAATAGCGCCGAGGAAATTACCCCAATAGCTAGGGGAATTAATTCACTGGTGTTAATCTGGTCGAGAACTCCTTTAAATTCCACTAAACCGGCTAAAGTTATCGCCGGAATCCCCAACAGAAAGGAAAATCGCGCCGCTACTGCCCTTTCTAAACCCATGAATAACCCGGCAGTTAAGGTGGACCCAGAACGAGATACCCCCGGTATTAGGGCTAAAGCTTGGGCTAATCCCATTAAAACCCCGTCTTTTTGTCGCAAAGTCTCGAAACTGCGTTTATGTTTCCCGATTTTTTCGGACGTACCTAAGAGTAAAGCCATGACTATGGAGGCACAGGCGATCGCTGTCATGCTTCTCAGGGGGGAATTATCTAAATCGGGAATGAAAAGTTTCATTAACAAACCGAAGAAAACGATCGGAATTGTGCCTAGGATAATCCCCACGGCTAAACGAAAATCCTGGGAACGATAATCGGAACTAGCCACCGCTTTCACCATTCCCGTGGATATTTGCCTTAAATCCTGCCAAAAATAGGACAATACCGCCGCAATACTGCCCAATTGAATCACTGCTGTATAGGTGACACCGGGATCTCCCCAACCCAAAAAGACGGGAATCGCTTTTAGATGAGCGGTACTGCTAATCGGCAAAAATTCCGTCACTCCCTGCACAAATCCCAAAAAAATTGCCTGTAACCAGTTAATTTTTGCCAGAGGTATGGCGCTAGTGGTTGATTGGGCAATGACGGCGGGTGTAATCGCCAAAATTACCGTTATTATCGCTAGTCCTAGCCATTTATAGCTTTTTTTCAGTAAGGAAAACATCATTTTTCAGTAAAAAAAGGGGTTGGGTGTGGGGTGTGGGGAAATTAACTAATCAATATTACTGCCT
>NZ_JASJFE010000437.1:0-2699 GCF_030067735.1 Microcystis sp. M53598_WE2
GGATTTGTCATAATTCTTGACAAATAGGACGGGGTTTTCACCCCGTCTTTTTTTATCTGATTTTCCAGAGTTTAAAGATAATCCAGAACCAATTCCCCTTTGCTCACTTTTTCGGTAATTAAAGTTCTGACTAACTCTAATTCTTCTAGGGTCACTTTACCATCAGACCTCATAGCTAGGGCGATTCTTTCCCTTTCCCCTTGAGTGATCACGCCATCAACACTAGCCTGTTCGATAATAGCTCGCAACTTTTCTAGTTCCTGTTGTTCTTCGGCGGTTAATTCTACTTGATTAGGACGAGATATTTCCATAAAAATTTCTCCTTGAGTGATCAACACAAACTTGGTAATTTTTTCTAAGTAGTAGAACCCCTGGCAGTTATCCCCAGTCAGCATCAGCAATCAGGGACAATGATTTTAGCAAGAGCTAGACCTTGATTCTTGACAGGGAGCCACTAAACCTCAACAGATGATCGATGATAACTGATAGAGCTTACAGTATAGTGATTAATAGAAGCAATTTGCAAAGAATTATCGAGATAAAGAATGGATATTCGATCGACTGACACCTCGCTCCTTACTTGGACAGGAGATACTTTAGCCCTAGGTTTACCAGAAGGAGCCATCGAGATTGCAGGAGAATTGGCAGAATTAAACGATAAACTAGGGGGAAACCTAGGGGATCTCATCTCCGAGACGGAATTCGAAGGAAAATTAGGCAGCAGTGCGGCGACTCGTCTAGGTGGAGGTCCGATTCGCAAATTAATCCTGGTGGGATTGGGAAAAACTGCCGATTTCGACCTGCAAACCCTGCGTCTAGCGGCTGCTGCGATCGCTCGTCTGGCCAAACAACAAAAAAGCCAAGCTCTGGCCATCAGTTTACCGATAGTTGGCGATCAGTCCGCCACCGCCGGAGCAATCACGGAAGGACTACTGCTGGCCACTCATCAAGATACCCGCTTCAAGTCCACTAAGGAGGAAAAAGGAGCCAAATTAGAAACCGTCGAGTTATTGGGTTTAGGAGAGCAAGCATCGGCGATCGCCAAGTCCGAGCAAATCTGTTCCGGGGTGATTCTGGCCAGAGAATTAGTCAATGCTCCCGCTAACACCGTCACCCCCCTGACCATGGCAGAAACCGCCGAGCAAATTGCCGCCGAATACGGATTAAGTCTCAACATTCTGGAACAGGAAGAATGCGAAAGCTTGGGCATGGGAGCCTTCCTAGGAGTGGCCAAAGCCTCGGATATTCCCCCGAAATTCCTTCATTTAATCTATAAACCCCAAGGAACCCCGAAACGTAAACTAGCAATCGTCGGCAAAAGCTTAACCTTTGATTCCGGCGGTTTGAATATTAAAGGGGCCGGCAGTGGCATCGAAACCATGAAAATGGATATGGGGGGTGGTGCCGCCACCCTAGGCGCAGCCAAGGCGATCGCCCAATTACAGCCAGAAGTGGAAGTACACTTTATCTGTCCGGCTACAGAAAATATGATTAGTGGTCGCGCTATGCACCCCGGGGACATTTTAACCGCTTCTAATGGCAAAACTATTGAAGTCAATAACACCGATGCCGAGGGACGATTAACCCTGGCCGATGGTTTGGTTTTTGCGGAAAAATTAGAGGTGGATGCGATCGTGGATCTAGCCACTTTAACCGGGGCCTGTGTCATCGCTTTGGGGGACGATATCGCCGGTTTATGGAGTAGCGATGAGAGTCTCACTGTTCAACTCCAAGAGGCCGCTAAATTAGCCGGCGAAAAATTCTGGCCAATGCCCCTAGAAGAAAAATATTTCGAGGGGATGAAGTCTCAAATTGCCGATATGAAAAACACCGGCCCGCGCCCCGGCGGTTCCATTACAGCCGCTTTATTTTTGAAGCAATTCATTAATAATACTCCCTGGCTCCACCTAGATATCGCAGGACCGGTCTGGTCCGATAAAGAAAATGGCGTTAATAATTCCGGGGCCACCGGTTTTCCCGTCCGCACTCTAGTTAATTGGGTAATGGCCAATAATTAAGTTATCGGTGATCGGTAAGCGGTATTAGGTGAGGAGTATTTTCACTGTTTACTGTTTACCGATCCCTGAAAAATCTGCCCCACCCCTCACCCCTATCTCAAGGTCGCGAGAGGACTCCCGTTAAACTGCGTAGCGGTTAACGGGAGATGAATCGCGACCAGAATGAAACTAACGCAGTAGCCTTTCCACTTTTGGGGAGTTTTGGTTCTCGACGTATTTTTTTAGTTGTTCGACAGTAACGTCGCCACAACTAGCCACGAAATAAGCTCCCGCCCAAAAATAGGGTTTGTTGTCGAAATACTTTGCCGCCAAATCCGGAAATTCTTGTCTAATTAAGCGACTACTAACTGTTTTAAGGTTAGCGATTAGTTTGGTCCATGATTGTAATTAGTTGATATACTAGGCAGTAAGTGTTACAATTTAACTATACATCACATCACGAAACTAACGACAGTGATAACGCTTACCTACCAGTACAAACTAAAGGTAAACAAGAAACAGGAACGAGAGATTGTCCACATTCTTGATGTTTGTAAGAGCGTTTATAATTACGCGCTCTCGGAACGGAAAGATTGGTTAAACTCTCGAAAGTGTCTTGCGGATCGTTGTTCGTTAGTTTCCGAGTACATAATTCCTGCGGATGAACCCTATCCAAATTACTTCGTTCAAGCTAAAAATCTA
>NZ_JASJFE010000511.1:0-2560 GCF_030067735.1 Microcystis sp. M53598_WE2
ATCGGGGGGAAATTTAGGCACTTTTTCCCTGAAAATTAGGTAATTGGCCACCTCAAAACTGGTAAAACCCCACACCCCACACCCCACACCCCACACCCTGCCACCACCGAAAAACTTTTTGCCGCAAACCCTATTTATTCATCGCTCAAGACAGTTGTGCTACTGCATTGAGAGCATAACTTTTAGTAATAAAAGGAGAAGTCATGGCTGTTAAAAGTCCTCCGTAATCAAGATTAAAACTGACTTCGCTTCCTACTTTTAACCTCTTGTTATGACTATCAAGAACTAGATGATCGCTACTAGAACCTAATATTTTTATCTCCTGACTTGTTTGTAATCCAGAGATAAGAATATCCTGTCTTCCTAATGCAATAATAACTCGACGGTGAATGCCTTGATCGATAAAGCTGGGAACATTACCAAAAGCATCTCGACCAATTTCTCCAGAGGGTAGAGATGGTTTATCTTTGGATTCGATTACTTCAGCAATTAACCGAAAAGCATCGGTATATAAGCCAGGTATCACTTGTCGATTAACTGTTTCACAACCTAATAAAATTGATTCTCCTAAACGCAGATTATTAATCCGACCAACTTCGCTACTTTTTTGATACCATTGATAGTTAGCAGAATTGCCTCCTGAAATAATCGGTAATTTTATTAAAAATTCCTGCTCAATTGTATCTGTTAACACAGATAATTTGCTCATATTATGGCTATCAGGTTTAATACCTCCATAACAAGCCAAATTACAACCCAGTCCAATAATTTTGATAAAGGGAAAAGCGAGGGTCTTTTTGATGAACTTGACCAGATCTTTCGGCAGTACACCTTCGCGTAAATCCCCTAACTCCGTCATGATAATAATGCGGTGTATTTTTTGCTTTTCTTGAGCATAATAGGAAAGTTCCTGAATTGTTGCTAATTCGGTATTTAAGCTGATATCTGCAATGTTAACCACTGATTCTGCTTGACTCAAGGCAGTACGCAACAGAACAAAAGTTGTCACTATTCCTGCTTGTTTCATTTTGAGAATATTTTCGATTCGAGAGTCAGCGATAAAGTTGACTCCACCTTGAATCATCGCCAAGGCGATCGAGGGATCACCCAAAATCGCTTTGGAAACTCCCATCACAGAAAGTCCCTTGCTACCGTAGAATTGGCAGAGTAAACGAGCATTATGGCGTATTTTCGGGAGAGAAATCTCGATTCTGGGTAAAAGGTCTTTCATCAGCCTATTTGCTCCCAATTGCGGGAATTGCAGCTAAAATTTCCCCTTTGATTTTCCGGTTTAATTTCGGAAAGCGATCGCATAAAGCTTGGACTAATTTCTCACATCCGTGTAACAAAACATCAGTAGTCGGTAACTGAAAATCTCGCTCATATTTGGCAATAATACGCTCAGTGGCTGCTGCGGTGAGATTTTCGTGATTAATCGCAATAGCGATAACTTTAGTGGGAGAAATTGCCTCAATTAGTGAAATTTCTTCCTGTAATTTTGGCATGGCTAAATGAGGAAAATCACAGCGAAATTTTCGGGCTGGGGGATGTTGTAAAATAATCCCATCGGGCCTACTTCCTTTCAAAATTCCCACGGAACTCATAAAAGCAGGATGACTCAGAGAACTTTGTCCTTCCACTAAAATAATATCGGGTTTTTCTTGCTCAAAAGCTTGAACCACAGCATTTTCAATTTCACCGATGACAAATTGAGAAACCAAAGCATCGATCGAAACCCCATATCTTGCTCCCTGCATCAAGCTAGTTTGTCCAGTAGCGACTAAGACAGACTTAATACCCAAGCCTTGGAGAGTTTGATTAACTGCCACCGCAGTGGTCATTTTTCCGCAAGCACAATCGGTTCCTAAAAAGGCAATAACGGGTATATTTACTTGGGAAATTTGCCCAGTAAATACATGAAGATCAGCTAATTGTGGTGGTTTACGAATGTCTGTAATTTGCACACCATACTGACTAGCTTGCTCCCTAAATTCTAAATCCTCGGAGAAGAATTGATGCAAACCATTAATAATCTCCATTCCTTGTGCCATTGCTTCTAAAATTAGCAGCCTTTCTAGGGGGGGAATAAACGCTTCTAAGGGTGCTTTGCCGTAGATATAACAATTGGGAACATCTCTAAGTTTTTCTAAGGCTGTTTGTAAATTGGCAAAAATGGGAATATGATTTTTTTTGTCTCCTAATGCTTCTCCCGCATCTTTTCCCGCTAAGGAACTATCCAGCACTCCAACAATTGTATATATTTCTGATTGTCTGATCAAGCCAGCTGCCGTTTTTCCATCCACACGTCCAAACTGATTTTCACAGTAAATTAAAGCCGTTTTTTTCGTTGATACCACTTTCTTAATCTCCTGAATATTAGATAATTGAAATTTCACTCCTAACTCCCAGTAAGACTATTTATTCTTCTTCTTCTATAGCATAATTATCTGGATCGATAATATCGTCTAGTTCTTCTAAAATTTGCGAATCGGGATGAGCATCAGATTGACGTAATTTTAATCTTCCTGTCCGTTCTAACCAATGGAGAAGGGTTTCTTTG
>NZ_JASJFE010001074.1:0-1145 GCF_030067735.1 Microcystis sp. M53598_WE2
CCAAAAGTAAAACCCTTAACTAACTTTCAGGAATCGGATTTTGAAGGATTGCGAGAAGAGCAACCCCTAACAGCAGCAGAATCCTATCAAGCATTACTGCGATCGCTGAGACGAAAAAATGGCTTTAATTTACTCTTTGTTCGCTGTTCTCCCGTGCAAGCTGATGAGATTATTCGGGGAATCAGTCAAGATTTACCTAATAAAAATATTCAAGTCCTGCAGCTTGATTCAGAAACCGATAATTTGTATGAGAAAATTGTCGATCTACCAAATTATACCAATCTAAACATTCTTTTTGTGCGCGGTTTAGAAAATGCACTACTGCGCTACGAAGAAGCGGAAAGTGAAGGCTATTTCTTGTTGAGTCAAAGTCCGGTTTATGGGGGAACCTGGGCCGGAGTTCCTAAGATTTTAGGCTATTTAAACCTATCCCGTGAGCGATTTGAGCGGCAATTTCCCTTTACTTTAGTATTCCTATTGCCGGAATTTGCCTTGCGGTATTTTATTCGTCGTGCGTCGGATTTTTTTGATTGGTATTCGGGAGTTTATGAATTTCCGACGGATAAGGACATATTGCACAGAGAAATTAGAAGACTGGTTTATTTAGACGGCGATCTCGATACCTATCAACAATTCACTCCCCAACAACGACAGGAAAAGTTAGCCGAAATTAAGGCCTATTTAAGCGATTCCCCATCTCTCGATCCTGTTCAAACATCTGAATTGTGGCATAAAAAAGGCTTAATTCATCAAATGGGAAAAGAATACGAACAAGCGATCGCATCCTACGACAAAGCTTTAGAAATTAAACCCGATTACCATGAAGCTTGGTACAACCGAGGGGTTGCGTTAGGTAATTTAGGCAGATTAGAAGAAGCGATCGCATCCTACGATCAAGCTTTAGAATTTAAACCCGATTACCATTAAGCTGGGAACAACCGAGGGATTGCGTTAAGAAATTTAGGCAGATTTGAACAAGCGATCGCCTCCTATGATCGAGCTTTAGAATTTAAACCCGATAAGCATGAAGCTTGGAACAACCGAGGGAATGCGTTATTTAATTTAGGCAGATTTGAACAAGCGATCGCATCCTACGATCAAGCTTTAGAATTTAAACCCGATTACCATGAAGCTTGGAACAACCG
>NZ_JASJFE010000656.1:0-5259 GCF_030067735.1 Microcystis sp. M53598_WE2
TGAAGGGGTCAATTACCTAATTTTCAGGGAAAAAGTCCCTGAATTTTCCCCCCGATCACTCCCATATCTGGTACTTTTTGATTTACAAAAACTCTAAAAGTCTTAACCAACAAGGGTTTTACCATTATTCAGCCAGCCCTAATTAGCACTCGATCGCTACTTTTTTTCTTTCCACAATTCCCTAGTAGGGGAAAGGGTCAACCACTGCCAAAACCGATCAGACATCAAGATAGAAGATAAATCTAAAGAAAGTGTGAAATTAGCAGAAATTGCCGATTTTTTTAGTATTATATCTCTGAAAAGCGGATATTTTCCCCGTGAGAACGGCAAATTAAAGGTGAAAAAATAGTTATTTTTTACATCTTATAGCAGTTTAATCCGATTTGATGGGAGATAACCTGAAAGTAAAATGTTTCAACCTTAGATGCGGAAAGTTACCACGAAAGTTTGATTGCTTAAAGAGTCAAGTGCTGATGGCGATTCCTGTGGGGTCGCTATTTTTTTCCTCCCCACCGACAAAATTGAGCAGCGCTCGTCGTCCTTGCTCGCCTCGATCGAGTAAAGTAATCTCTAGATAATTTTCTGGCAAAAAAGTTAAACGTTCTGACCATTCGATCGCCACTATCCCTAAATCCACCTCGATTCCCTGCCAATAATTTTCTAGGTACAGCGCCTCGATATCTTGACCCTGCAAACGATACAAATCCAAATGATACAAAGGAAGGCGGCCTTCGTTATATTCGTTAACGAGGGTGAAGGTAGGACTAGCTATAGGCTCTTGAATGCCCAATCCTAGGCCAATTCCCTGTACTAAGGTGGTTTTTCCCGCTCCCAAATCGCCTTTTAATAAAATTACACTGCCAGAGGCCAAGGTTTGCCCCAGTTTTTCGCCTAAATTGACAGTAGCTTCTCGATCGGGTAAGTCGATAATCATTTTTTCCCGTTAGGATGCCCATTAACCACTGATTTTAATATAGCGATCAGAGCAGGTTTCTGACATCCTTGGCTCTGGGGGGCCAAATTTGGTCTTTTGATCGAGAAAAATAGAAGCAGTTAAACTCATCTCTTATCTCTTAGTCTTAACCTTTGGTCAAATGGTCGCTATCAGGGCAGAGATAAGCGATCGGCGAAACCTTCTGGTAGATTAGACTAAATGGGAGTTGGTTAACTGCTTTTATAAAATTGATTGTTCCCTAACCATCAGCATTGTCTAGGGTCGAGGGGAATAAAACAACCGAAGTTTAGGACTTTAAGCCAGAAGTTAAGAAAAAAAGTGAAATTATTATTTTTGAGTAATGGCCACGGTGAAGACGAGATCGCGATCCGGATTATTAAAAGACTGCAATCATCTCCCCACTGTCCTGGTATTACTGCTTTACCCCTAGTGGGTAACGGTTATGCTTATACTCGTCTGGGGATTCCCCTTCTCGATCGAGGTCAAAAAATGCCCTCTGGGGGTTTTATCACCAGGGATGCGAAACAATTATGGCGAGATCTACGGGGGGGATTATTAGGATTAACCTCTCGTCAATACCGTCTGGTCAGAAATTGGGGCCAAGAAGGGGGAAAAATTGTCGCGGTGGGAGATATCTTACCCCTTGCCCTTGCTTGGTTGAGCGAGAGGGATTATACTTTTGTGGGAACGGCTAAATCGGAATACTATCTCCGGGATGAGCAGGGATGGTTAGATAGTAGCTCGATGATCGATCGCCTCTGGGGTTCCTATTATTATCCTTGGGAACGCTGGTTAATGGCTCATCCTCGCTGTCGGGGGGTTTTTCCCCGGGATAGTTTAACTAGCAAAATTTTACAACAGTGGTCAATTCCCGTTGTCGATGGGGGTAATCCGATGATGGATGACCTTTTACCCTCCATAACGGGCGATTTTCCCCAAGATTGCCTAACTATTCTGCTGCTACCCGGTTCGCGCTTTCCCGAATCTCTCCACAATTGGCAGCAAATTCTCGCAGCTGTGGCCGCCATTATCGGCCGTTTTCCCGATTACAAGCTGGAATTTTTGGCGGCGATCGCTCCTTCTCTCCCCCCGGAATCTTTTACGGCTGCTTTAATTTCCCAGGGTTGGCGAGAACATAGCACAAATAAGTTTATTTGTCAAGAAGTATTTATAACTATTTCTCAAACGGATTACGCCGAATATTTAGGCCGCTGCCATCTGGCCATCGCCATGGCGGGAACTGCCACGGAACAGTTCGTCGGTTTGGGTAAACCGGCGATCACGATTGCGGGATCTGGACCACAATTTACTCGCCATTTTGCCAAACTGCAACAGCGTTTATTGGGCTGTTCAATTCTCTTAGGCGATAGTGCCGAGTCAGTAGCAGACAAGTTAGAATATTTATTACAAAATCCCCCACAGTGGCAAGAAATCGCCTTTAATGGTCGTCAGAGAATGGGGCCAGCCGGGGCCTCCGATCGCATTGCCCAATGGTTACTAGGCAATTTTTGCCCTTAAACGAAAGTATCGGTCTGATTTTCGCCCCTAGTGGGCCCCTCAAAAATAGTTTCTAGGGCAATTTTTTGGGCGCTTGGTTGTTGTCCGTAGCTGAAAAGATGGGGAATTTCTGCGCTTTGTTGACGAAACCACTGGAAAACGTAGGGACTACCATAAACAATCAATGCTTGAATTTGTCCAGTTTTCAGCAAAGCTTGATAGATAGCTTTCGTTTCCTCCCCTAATCCGGCACTACCCCGAAAAGGATTACCACGGATAAATACTTGTAGGAGAGTCGTTTCTGGGGAGACGAGGGACTGATTAAAGGTGCTACGATCAATTATTTGGGTTTGATAACCCCATTGTCGGGGAATTGTCACCGCCGGACAAGAGCGATCGAGAAAGTCACAGTTGAGCAAATCATCGATAATGATTAAATTGCGGCCTTGAGTGGCTTTAATCGGTAAATTAGCGCTAACTGTTTGGGAATCTTTTAAAATATCCCTGACAATCTCTAGAGCTTGCGGTGCCGCTAAACTGCTTAAGGATTCTAAGGATGGCTGTCTTTGCCCCAATTTCTCTTTTGCTCGTTGAATACGTTGCCAAGAATCATTAATTCTCGCTTCGCTAATTGTACCCGCTTGCACGGCACTATACACCGCTTCGATCGCTTCGATCGGATCGGGTGGCATTAACAGTATATCGGCCCCCGCCTGTACCGCCCTCACTGCTATGGCGGCAGCGCTGGCAATTTTGGTTACTCCTCCCATAATCAGGGCATCAGTGACGATTAAACCCTGAAAACCGAGATTTTGGCGCAGTTTTTCCCCGAGAATTTTCGAGGAAAGAGTGGCGGGAAATTCGGCATCCCAAGCGGGAATTAACAGATGGCCTGACATAATACTATCAACCCCCGACTCGATCGCTGCTTGAAAGGGCGGCAATTCGAGCGCTTCTAGGCGATGATGATCGTGGTTGATGATGGGAAGATCGAGATGGGAGTCATTGCTGGTGTCACCGTGGCCCGGAAAATGTTTGGCCGTGGTCAAAACTGGATAGGAATCCGCCCCTAAAATAAAAGCTTGAGCTAGATTAGCGACGATTTCGGGAGTTTCAGCGAAGGAACGAATATTGATAACGGGATTGTCGGGATTATTGTTCACATCGACAATTGGGGCTAAAATCCAGTTAATCCCGATCGCTAGGGCTTCCTTAGCGGTAATTGCTCCCATTTCCATAGCATATTCTGTGGCTTTTGTCAAGCTTTTTTCGGCTATTTTTCCTAAAGCCATCGGGGGGGGAAACCAAGTAGCGCCAGAAAACCTTTGGCCGACTCCCTCCTCGATATCGGCGGCAATGAGCAGAGGATTATCCCCGGACCAACTTTGTAATTGTTGGCTACGGAAAGCGATTTCGGCGGCGCTGCCTCCTAAGAGAATCACCCCACCGAGGTGGAGGGTTTCTAACCAATGTTTCAGGGTGGCGTTGACAGGTTCCCAAGCAGGATAGCGGATTTGTTGGTCAAAGAGATAGCCGGAAGCGCGGACTACTATCATCTGACCAATACGTTCTTTGAGGGATAAAATGCGATCGCTCATTATTCAGTTATCAGTTATCAGTTATCAGTTATCAGTTATCAGGAGACAGGAGATTATTTTTATTTGTTCTCCCCATACCCCAATTCATAATTCATAATTCATAATTCATAATTCCCCCACTTCCCCATCACCCCACACCCCACACCCTCTTTCAAGTCAGGAGACTCCGAGACAGGAGACAGGGAGAAAAAAGACGGCTAATAGTTCTATTCTTCTTCGGAATCGTCATCTTCTGGGGGTCGATCGCTTTTAATATGATCAAGAAGGTGTAACATTCGATCGCCGCGTTCGAGGGAAGAATCTTCTAGGAAGACCACTTCGGGGGTACGTCTGAGACGGATGCGTTGACCAAGTTCGCGCCGGACGAATCCTGCGGAAGCTTTTAAACCGGCCATAGTTTCGGCCTTTGCATCTTCGTTGCCGTAGATAGACACAAAAATTTTAGCGTGTTGCAGGTCGTGGGAGAGAGCCACATCGGTAACGCTAACCATACCGGCACCGACCCGATCATCTTTAATTTCCATTAATAACATTTGGCTGACCTCGCGCTTAATTAGCGAGGACACGCGAGATACTCGACGGTCGTTAGCCATAATTTTCGTCCCCTAAAAACAGCGAAACCCTTACCATTGTATCAAGCTAATCCGAGCATGGCTTTGAGGGTGAAATAAAGAAAGGCGAAAGTTCCCCCCAGAAAGCCCACAAGTGCGATCGCTGTGAGGGGATTTTTTAATAAAGGGGCCAACCAGCCGAAAAAGGCGAAGAAAATCCCTAAACTAAAGCTAATCAGATAGCGGGGGTAACGGCTCACGTTATCAAAAAAGTCGCCCATAAATTTTGTTTATTATCTTTGTCCGTAAGCAATTATAGCAGTAAGCTTCGGTGCTGCCACGCCGCCCGATTCAAGGGACTTAACAGAATCTCTAGACTTTTGTACTATTTAGTGGTATAACTATCTGGCTGGAGAAAAGTACAGAATCGCTCCACTCTAGATCAAGTTAAGGGTACATTCAAGCTTGCAACGGGCATCGATCGATCCCTGAATTCGGGCTAACCAAAAGAGGATAATTAGGGGCTGCTGAAAAAGTTTTTCGTGGGGGCAGGGTGTGGGGTGTGGGGTGTGGGGTGTGGGGTTTTACCCATTTTCAGGTGGTCAATTACCTAATTTTCAGGGAAAAAATCCCTAAATTTTCCCCCCAATCACTCCAA
>NZ_JASJFE010000426.1:0-3794 GCF_030067735.1 Microcystis sp. M53598_WE2
CCCACACCCGACACCCCACACCCCACACCCGACACCCCACACCCGACACCCGACACCCCACTTCCCCACTTCATAATTCTTTCTCCTGAAAATGCACCATGCTTCTATCCGCACCGCTAATATCCATCGAGCGATCGCTTTTTACCAACTTCTCGGTTTTACCCTCGAGGAAAGATTCACCACGGGTTATACTTTGGCCTGTTGGCTAACGGGGTTAAACGGACGCATTGAATTAATCCAAATTCCTCAACCGCAACCCGCCCCCGATGCCTTTAGCGATCAGCATTATGTCGGTTATTATCACTTGTCTTTTGACCTAACAGAAAATGTCAGCAATTTACCAGAATGGTTAGAAAAATTAACAAATAACTTTCAGCAAGCCCATCAAGAGGATGCCGATTTATATCAACCTTTAAACATTCTTTTGCCCCCCCAACAACAGATGATCGGGGATCACGTCTATGAAGTCACCTTTATTGCCGACACAGACGGTTTACCCCTAGAATTTATCCGTCGTTTAACGCCGAAATCAGCGATCCAGGTCTCAATAACGGAGATGGAGGCGACAGTGCCAGCAAAAACTCCCTAGCTATACCAGTCTCCTCCAGATGATCTACATAAAAACTTAAGAATGATCCCCGTCTGGTGATAGACTTTTGACTGTTAAGGAAACAAACTCACTAGATAAATCATAGATCAGCTGTAGGGAGGATCATCGAGTGGAAAGTACGCTAGGGTTAGAAATTATCGAAGTGGTCGAACAGGCTGCCATTGCCTCCTCGAAGTGGATGGGTAAAGGCGAAAAAAATATCGCCGATCACGTCGCTGTAGAAGCGATGCGCGAACGGATGAATAAAATTCATATGCGCGGTCGCATCGTTATTGGAGAAGGGGAAAGAGACGAAGCTCCCATGCTCTATATTGGCGAAGAAGTGGGTATCTGTACCCAAGTTGATGCCAAACAATATTGTAATCCCGACGAATTAGTCGAAATCGATATCGCCGTCGATCCCTGCGAAGGCACTAACTTGGTCGCCTACGGTCAAAATGGTTCTATGGCCGTGTTAGCTATCTCCGAAAAAGGTGGGTTATTCGCCGCTCCTGACTTTTATATGAAAAAATTAGCCGCTCCCCCAGCAGCTAAAGGTCATGTGGATATTAATAAATCGGCGACGGAAAACCTGAAAGTCCTTTCCGATTGTCTCAATCGTTCGATCGAAGAACTGGTGGTAGTAGTTATGGATCGTCCCCGTCACAAGGAATTAATCCAAGAAATCCGCAACGCCGGGGCCAGAGTTCGTCTGATCAGCGATGGTGACGTATCGGCCGCTATTTCCTGCGCTTTTTCGGGAACTAATATTCATGCTCTCATGGGTATCGGTGCCGCTCCGGAAGGGGTAATCTCGGCGGCGGCTATGCGTTGTCTAGGCGGTCACTTCCAGGGACAATTAATCTATGATCCCGAAGTGGTCAAAACCGGTTTAATCGGCGAAAGCAGAGAGGGTAATCTCGCTCGTCTGCAAGAAATGGGCATCACTAATCCCGATCGCGTTTACGGTTGCGAAGAATTAGCCAGTGGCGAAACCGTCCTCTTTGCCGCCTGTGGGATCACCCCCGGCACCCTGATGGAAGGGGTCCGCTTCTTCCATGGTGGCGCTCGTACCCAAAGCTTGGTGATCTCCACCCAATCGAAAACCGCTCGCTTTGTCGATACCGTTCACCTGTTCGACCAACCCAAATACATTCAACTGAGATAATTCTCTGACCCGGTGGGGTGGGCATGGCTCACCTCGCCCCCATTGGTAAAAATATATAAAGTTTTTTTTCAAACATCTTTTATTTGCATCCCGATTGGGACTAAATTGCAACAATTAGAGACATAACGCACTGATCTTTATCAATAATTTTTGTAGCCTGAGCAACATTTGTAGGAGAACATAAATGAATATTGCTGTAGTGGGCTTGAGTCACAAGACAGCCCCTGTGGAAATTCGCGAAAAATTGAGTATCCCGGAAGCGAAAATCGAGTCCGCCCTTACCCACCTCAAGGGTTATCCCCACATCCAAGAGGTGGCGATTATCAGCACCTGTAACCGTTTGGAGATCTACGCCGTGGTTACGGATACGGAAAAGGGCGTGGTGGAAATTACCCAGTTTCTCGCTGAAATCGGGCATATTCCCCTTAATGTCCTGCGTCGTTACCTGTTTACCCTGCTGCATCAGGATGCTGTCCGTCATCTGCTGCGGGTGTCGGCTGGTTTAGAAAGTCTTGTCCTCGGTGAAGGGCAAATTCTCGCTCAAGTTAAAAATACCCATAAATTAGCCCAGAAGTACAATACTATTAGCCAGTTACTCGATCGCCTGTTTAAACAAGCGATGACTGCCGGTAAACGCGTCCGCACGGAAACCAGCATCGGCACGGGAGCCGTATCGATCAGTTCGGCAGCGGTGGAGTTAGCCCATGCTAAGGTGACAGACCTCAGCAGCAAGAAAATCGCTATTATCGGGGCAGGGAAAATGTCCCGATTATTAGTTACGCACCTTCTGGCTAAGGGTTCTCAGCAAATTGCGATCATCAATCGCTCCCAAAGACGGGCCCAGGAGTTGGCCCGTGAATTTCCTCACCTACCGCTGCAACTATATGGCTTAGAAGAGA
Source organism: Microcystis sp. M53598_WE2 (assembly GCF_030067735.1). Lineage (NCBI taxonomy): Bacteria > Bacillati > Cyanobacteriota > Cyanophyceae > Chroococcales > Microcystaceae > Microcystis > Microcystis sp. M53598_WE2. The sequence goes on from NZ_JASJFE010000426.1 coordinate 2,657, forward strand.
TGATGACTACCGTAGCGGCATCGGATATCGTCTTTACCAGTACCGGAGCCACGGAACCAATTTTAACTAAAACTTTATTGACAGAAGTGACGATTTCTGCTAACTCGCTGATGTTAATCGATATTTCTGTTCCCCGCAACGTCCATACCGACGTGAAGGAATTGGCACAAGTGCAAGCTTTTAACGTCGATGATCTCAAAGCGGTGGTTGCCGCCAATCAGGAAAGTCGCCGTCAGATGGCCAGGGAAGCAGAGGCACTCCTAGAGCAGGAAGTGGAAGCTTTCGAGCTTTGGTGGCGTTCTTTGGACACTGTACCGACAATTAGCTGTTTAAGAAGCAAAATTGAAGATATTCGCGAACAGGAATTAGAAAAAGCCCTCTCCCGTCTGGGGACGGAATTCGCCGAAAAACACCAAGAAGTTATCGAAGCAATGACCCGCGGTATCGTTAATAAAATCCTTCACGAACCCATGGTACAACTGCGGGCCCAACAGGATATCGAAGCGCGTAAGCGCTGTTTACAGTCCCTGCAAATGCTCTTTAATCTCAGTGTCGGAGAAGAATATAGTTAGGGACTGGTAATCCACAAAAATTAAGGGCGATTCTATGGGTCTGTTAAGGTGATTTTGAGGGATTGGGGGCGAATAATTTGGCAGCATTCCCCTATCCACAATTTCAAGATTGACAGACCAATAGACTTTTGGCTGTAGAAAGGCGGTAATTATGCCCAAATTGAGGGGGTGTTAAAGCGATGGAAGTGGGATAGAGGAGGGTATGGGAACGCAGGGAGCGATATAATTGATAGTTAGACTGTTAAAAACTGAGTTCTCTCTTTCACAGATTTGTCATCAATTTCATTGTTAGCTCGTTATACTTGGAAAAGCATACTAAGCCTGAGTAATATGGAAAACCTTGCAGAAAAAGTAGCCTTACTCGAAAAAGCAGTCTCAGATGAGAGAAAAAGGCTGTCGTCTGATAGACTTGACATTTCTTTTGGGGAGTTGATCAACCTATACAAAAATGGTGAATTAATAATTAGACCAGAGTATCAGAGATTATTCCGATGGTCAGAAGCACAAAAAACTGCACTTATAGAATCAATTCTACTCTCGATTCCAATTCCTCCAATATTTGTGGC
>NZ_JASJFE010001081.1:0-13395 GCF_030067735.1 Microcystis sp. M53598_WE2
AAGTATTCGGATTAAAGCCGCTCAATCCTCAGCTAAACTTGCCACCGAAAAAGCCATTCTCACTCTATGCCAAGCCCTAGAAATTGAAGCCGATCTTAATGTCAGTTTTGCCATTATGGATGCTATAATTGTCATCAGTAATCTTCACTCTTTTAATCCTATGTCAGAAACTCCTAAATATGACCTTCGTGGAGCAAATATTGCTAACTTTGCCGATACGGTGCAAGGAGATCAAAAAGCAGTTCAACATAATTACGCCACACCCCAAAATTTAGCCGAAGCCGCCCAAGAAATCCAACAACTTATCAGCCAACTTACCCAAACTTATCCCACTAATACCGAAATTGAAAAACAAACTTTTGTCGCACAAGTTGACGCAGAAATCAAGAAAAATTCTCGCCTAAGAAGCATTTTAATCACGGGAGGAATTGAATTAATTAAAGTTCTCTGTCCTCCCCTCGGTATTCCCATTGAAATGGGTAAAAAATGGCTAGAAACTGCTAATTTAAGTGATTAAACCTAGAGGTTTAATAATCTTCTAATGATACAAATCCCGAAGTCCGCCGCTGATGCGTTTCATTTTTGAATTAGCACAATTATAACCATAAGTCAAGCTTTTTTGATGATAATTAACTTTTTTGTTGGTGATATTTTGACCTTGTTCGGGTATTGGAGAGAACCAGTATTTCTATTCTAATAAAGCATCTTTAATTGTTGTTAAAACTTTGCTATCTTTGACCATCCAAGCATGGAGCAATACGGGAATGGAAATTTCTTTACCCACCGATAAACGGGAACTATGGGCAGGAAATATCATTAAATCGTAGGGAGTCCAGATAATTGTGGTTTTAATTTTATTTAAAATTTGTTGACAATCTTGATTTAAATCCTCTAGAAATTGACTCCCCGGCTGCATTTGTCTAATCCCATCTAAGGGTAAACTATACGCGGTTAACGTGCCTCGATTCGGTGCAGAAATATTTAGGTAACGTTGCACTCTTTCCACTCCTCCCAATCTTTGCAGGTAGTAGCGGGTAATTAATCCTCCCATACTAAACCCAATCAGATCTACTTTCTGCTCTTTAGCAAAGTTTTTCTCGATATAATTCTCCACCTGACCAGCTAAAACTTCTAACTTTTTGTAACCATGATTGGGAATTAGATTAAAACTATGCACCTGCCAACCATGATAGTTTAAATACTCGCTCATCGGTTTAAAAACAGCAGTAGTGTCCAGAAAACCATGCACCAAAACAACGGGATTCATAGATGAGATTTTATCCTTAAATTCTGAATCTATTCTAACGAATGATCGGGGTAATGAGCGAAAAATTTTGGGGAAGAGCCTATCTACTAGGTACGGCTACCGGCAACTTCTAAGGATTAGGGAAAAAACCAAAAAGTTTAGCGGCACCTCCTAAAATAGCGACTACCAATGCTATCAGAATCCCTCGATTGGTGAATTCCTGATAGGCAACCCTTGCAGTTAATCCATTGATTTTTTCGTCTAAAGCTTTAATATCTCCCTTGAGTTCGGCCTGTCCTATTTCTACTTTAGTTAACCGGTCTTCTACCTTGTCAAATCTCTCATCAATACGGTTTTCCAGAGAGTCGATTTTCTCGTCAATACGTTTTTCCAGAGAGTCGATTTTCTCGTCAATACGTTTTTCCAGAGAGTCGATTTTCTCGTCAAGGCGTTTTTCCAGAGAGTCGATTTTCCCCTCAATCCTTGTCAGGACAGCTTCTAGGGAATAAGTGACAGTTTCGTTAGACATTTTGAGCAACTCCAAAAGTCAAATCTTCAGGGGTAAATGCTGGAGGCTATATTTTACGGAAAAATCAGGGGTCTATAGGCGGACACGGATTCCCATTATAAGAAAATTATAAGTCAAGACTTGAGTTTTTGTCAAGCTTTTTTTTGACGGCAATCAATGGCAAGAATTTCGGGGAAGTATTTAGCCACCGATGCCTAACCGTCCCGCTAAACTAGGGCTTAAAGGAATCAGAGTCGCCAACATTAAAAAGAGTAGTAATAAACCCCAACCGGCGCGGGTGTCATCGGGTTCGGTTAACTCGTTTAAACTCGGTCTTTCCAACTCTCTTTGTAAAAAAGCGACTAAAATTGTCCAATAGAGAGGAATGGGATTACTGGGATTAACTAAGGAAATAATGCCCAAAATAACCAAAGTAGCCACAGTGGTGCGGCGGGCAATTTTGCGACCATAAATAGCCTGAACAATTCTGCCACCATCTAACTGTCCAGCAGGCAGTAAATTAAGGGCGGTAATCACCAATCCTAACCAACCGATAACAGTTAAAGGATGCACGGAGATAACAGCATTTTGTAACTCGTCGCCCAAAACTATCCGCGCTAAAAAACTCACTAAAATTGAACTTTGGAAAAAGGTACTAGGGATTTGAAAAAGGCTGGCAGAATTAGATAAAGTCAGTCCAACGATTAACAAGATTAAAGAAACCAAACCGCCCAAAGCAGGACCAGCGAAAGCTATATCAAATAGAACACTGCGGTTAGGTAATAAAGATTCAAAACGAGTAATCGCCCCAAAAGAACCAATCTGCCAAGTGGGAAGAAAATAGGGTAAACTGAGACGAACATTATGGCGTTTAGCGATAATTAGATGACCGATTTCGTGGGCAATTAATACCGACCATAAACCCAAACTCAGGGGAATTGCTTCTCGATATCTCTGCCAATTACTAAACAAATCAAAACCTAATAAAATTCCCGCCGCTTCTAAGCTGGTGACAATAGTGGCTACTAACAAAACTAAAGAGAGATTTTTTTGAGCAAGAGTGGCAGGACTAGGATCGTTAGTTTTGGGAAGGATAATTACCACAGGTTTTTCCTCGGTTCCTTCCACCAGAAATAAACGATATTTGTCGCCAAAATTATTACTTAATTTCTGGGTTAAGCGAGAGTGAACGATATCCGGGTCTCCCCGTAAATTGCCTTTAAAAATTGCCCCTTCCTGAAAAGAGATAGTTTCGGTGGCAAAAAAAGTATCTATCCCAAAAATACTCTGAATAACTTTTAAATCCTCTTCGGGAATTGGCATCACATCCGGCACAATTGCTGTCACCGCTGCCGGGATTTCTAGAGGAGTAACGGACTGGCTAACTGCCTGGTTAACTTTCGGTTCAATTATCTGATTGGTTTTGAGTAAGCGTAAACGGTTGCCCAAATAAATATAGATAATGGTGGAAGCAACCAGTAAAAAGAGAATTACCGCTAGATTGAGATAAATTCCCGCCGCAAATAGCCCGAAAAAAATTAACCAAGGAGCAATTAGTACCAAGGATTGTAACCAAGGTAAAATTCCCAGTTGGCCGTAGGGTTTAGCTCGATAAAAACTCCAAGTCAAGATAGCACCAGCGACGAGGAAAATAACAGCGATCGCAGCAATTTCCGAAGAAATATTAACCATAGGAAAGTCAAAATCAATAGGTTTTTATCAATCAATTTGATTATAAGCTTGCAGGGCAGCCCGTAATTGACCCCGATGCTTTTGTAACAATTCTTGTCCTGGGGCCGCCGAAAGTCCCGTTTTCTGCATTAACAAAGCCAGTTTAACCCGGCGGCCACTTTTTTCCAGTAAAATAGCCGCTTCCTCGCGACTAACATCGGTAAGGTGGCAGATAATCCGCAGGGCGCGGTCATGGAGTTTATGATTAGTAACTGCCACATCGACCATCTGGTTGCCGTAAACCTTGCCTAACATTACCATTGTCCCTGTGGAGAGGATATTTAAAGCCATTTTCGTCACCGTTCCCGCTTTCAGCCGTGTGGAGCCGGCCAAAAGTTCTGGTCCAGTCAATAAGCGGATATCCACATCCACCGCGATCTCCACCTGTTCGGCGGGGACACAACTAATGGCAATCGTCGTCGCACCTCGCTGTTTTGCCGCCTGTAAAGCCCCGTGAACGTAGGGGGTTGTCCCCCCGGCGGTAATCCCCACTACCACGTCTAATTCGTGAATTTCTCGCTGGGCAATAATCGCCGCCCCATCTTCCGCTTTATCCTCCAAATCTTCGGAACTACGCACCAGCGCCGCCGCTCCACCGGCGATAATTCCCTGTACCAATTCCGGGGGAGTGCAGAAGGTGGGAGGACATTCGGCCGCGTCCAAAACCCCCAGCCGGCCACTGGTTCCCGCCCCAATGTAAAAGAGTCTGCCACCTTTAGCCAGAGCTTGACCGGTCAGGGAGATTGCCAGGGCCAATTCTTGCCGGGCCATGGCGATCGCTTTTAGGGTTTGGGCATCCTCGCGATTGAAGAGATCCACCAATTCGAGCGGGTTTAATTGGTCTAAATTTAGGCTGTTTGGGTTAATTTGTTCGGTTAACAGGTGTCCTCTGCTTTCCCACTGTTCCATAACGGTTTAATTGAGTTTTTCGTAAGATTATTTTTAGTATATAGCGAATCGGTGGGCTAAAAGCTTGACAATTGCCCCCTAGATATTAGATAATAGTAAATTGTGTCAATTCCTGCTCGGATCAGGTGAGGACATTAGCACAAAAGCTGGAATTTTTTTCAGCTACCTGTACGGCAAAACGAGCGCAGAAAATTCATGAGTTACGCAATTATTGAGACCGGTGGCAAACAGATTCGGGTAGAACCAGGTCGCTATTACGATATCGAACTTCTTCCCGTCGATGAACAAAGTACCCATACCATCGACAAAGTGCTATTAATCCATGATGAGGATGATATTAGCATCGGTCAACCCTTTATCGAAGGGGCCACCGTGGAAGGCACTGTCATGCAACATCGTCGGGGCAAAAAAGTTATTGTCTATAAAATGCGCCCGAAAAAGAAAACCCGTAAAAAACGCGGTCATCGTCAAGAAATTACCCGTTTTATGATTGATTCAATCAATTATAACGGTAAAACCCTAGTCGCCACTGCTGCTACCTCCAGCGCTGAAGTTGTAGAAGATAGTAGCGATGAAGAAGAATAACTTTTAGAATCAAAAAAGCATTTGGAGAGAAATTATGGCTCATAAGAAAGGTACGGGTAGTACCCGCAACGGACGCGATTCTCGTTCCCAGAGACTAGGCGTTAAGCGCTACGGTGGTCAAGTGGTAAAAGCGGGAAATATTCTCATCCGTCAACGGGGTACTAAAGTTCACCCAGGTAAAAATGTTGGTCGTGGTGGCGATGATACTTTATTCGCTTTAATTGATGGTGTGGTCAAATTTGAATACAAGGATAAAAGTCGCCGTCAAGTTAGCGTTTATCCCGCTGAAGTTAGCGCCAGTTAATCCCATCAACCCTGATTAATTTTTTCCCTGTAACCTCCTAACTCATCCTAGGGGGTTTTTTCAGATAATTTATATCTGTTGACAGGGTAGATCGATCGCTCATAGATTAAAATAGTCCGAAAGTAGCTCGGAAAAGATGGACTCACCATGATTCTTAAAATTGCCGATATCTTAAAAAATTTGCCCTGGTCTTTCAATTCTACTGCCGAATTACCCTGGTTAGATCGATCGCGAGCGGAGAAATCCCTGCAAAAAGCTCGTCAACAACGGCGAATTTCCGAACGAGAATATCAACTCCTTAACCATTGGCGAGAATTGGGTTATTGTATTGTCAAAGATTTAATTCCCGCAACGGCGATCGATAATTTAGTAGCAGAATTAGCCGATTTATTTTTCCTAGAATCGGCTATCCCTGGATTAAGAATTGAAGGCATTCAAGCAGAAAATCTACCGGCGAGTTTAAGTCACGAGCAAGTTTTAGCCCTAGATATCGAGCAAAGAAAAGCCTTAGTCAATTCTATTTGGCGACTCCATGGCTTTCATGAGATTTCCCCCGCCGCTCAAGCAATTTTTGACAATCAAAATCTGAGAGATTTAGTTAATTTAATTATTGGCAAATCCTGCGAACCGAGATATTCCATCAACTTCCTGCACGGTACAGAGCAAGGACTGCACGAGGATATGGCAGTTTTTTATGTTCATCCTGCTAATCATTTAGTTGGTGTTTGGATTGCCTTGGAAGATATTTCCGCCGATGCTGGCCCGCTAATTTTTTATCCTAAATCTCATAAAAATATCAAAGTAACTGACTTTTTTCCAGACTATCCCGCCGTCAATCTTAAAAATATTACTGCCGAGCAAATTCCCCAATACCAAGATTATGTTAACCAGCGCGCTCAGAATTATGACTGTCAATCATTTACTGCTAAAAAAGGAGAGATTCTTCTCTGGCACGGAATGTTAATTCATGGTGGGGGGAAGATTAATAATACCCTGCTAACCCGTAAATCGATGGTAATTCATTTTATTGCCGAGGGTGGCGATTACAACGATCGGGCTTTGGGACCTTTTAATTGGTAAGATTAATTTACCACTAATAACTCGGAAATAATCGGACTAATACTAAATCCGTTGAGTATAGGCTACTTATGAGGAGAGGCAATAGGGGTAATAGATAATCCGTCTTTAATAACTGGATTTAGTATAACATCGGCTTTTAACAGGTCAACAGCCTTATTTTCAAAGGGTTTTACCATCATTCAGCCAGCCCTAAATATGACAAATGCCCCGCAACTATTCTGGTTTTTTTTCCCTTGACAATACTTCTTGTAGTTGTGGTACTAAGGTCGGCAAATCTTCTCGAATTGTTGCCCAAATTCTACTTAAATTAACTTGAAAATATTCGTGAGTTGCAACATTTCTCATTCCTGCCATTAAACGCCAAGGAATCAGAGGATAGCGAGACTGAATTTCCTTCGGTACATTTCTAGTTGCTTCTCCGATAATAATAAAATCATAGAGAACCGCTTTGATATTTGTTTGATTCTTGGCAAATTCCTCAAACGTCATTGCCTTTGTTCGCTGTTCAATTTCACTGATAGATTCTAAAATGTCTTGAAGGCGAAGTCGCCAATCTCTAGAAGGCATTGATCAGATCCTCAAGCACAGGTTCCCGTAAATGTTCTCTTAAGGCATCCTGAGTTCCTAAATCCACAGAGCATCCCAGAATATCTTCTAAATAATACTGTACTTGCAGAAGTTGAAAAAAACCACCTTGTCGATCGAATTCTACTAACAAATCTACATCACTATCGGCATCAGCTTCATCCCTGGCCACTGAACCAAATAAAGACAAAGATTTCACCCCTAGTTTTTGTAACTGTTCTCGGTGTGCCTCTAGAATTGCCAGCACCTCGTCTCGTTTCATCTGGTGTGTCTTTGAACCTGCCATCAATATTATAGCTTTGTCGGTGCAACCCTTAAACTGAAGCTGAAATCTTCCAAATCTACAAAACAAACTAATCACTGAAAACTCACATCTGATCACTGATCACTGATTAAGCTGTAGCTTCTAAAAATACGCCTAAATTGCGGAATTTTTGATAACGAGATTCGCGCCGTTGTTGGGGAGTTAACAAAGATAAAGCCTCTAAATTTTCACTAATAGCGGCTTTTAAATTGGCTGCCGCTCTAATCGGATCAGCATGGGCCCCTCTGGAGGGTTCAGGAACGATCTGATCGATAATATTTAACTCTTTTAAATCTTTTGAGGTAATTTTGAGGGCAACTGCTGCTTTATCGGATTTTTTGGCATCTTTCCAGAGAATGGCGGCACAAGCTTCGGGAGTCGCCACGGTATAGACAGAATGCTCTAACATTAACAGGCGATCGCCAACACCGATGCCCAAAGCACCGCCCGAACCACCTTCGCCAATAACAGTACAAATGATCGGCACATCTAAACGGAACATTTCCCGGAGGTTATAGGCGATCGCTTCTCCTTGACCTAATTTTTCCGCTTCCACCCCCGCCCAGGCGCCGGGGGTGTCAATAAAGGTTAAAATTGGCTGATTAAACTGATGGGCGTGTTCCATTAAACGCATGGCTTTACGATAACCTCCGGGGGCAGCCATGCCGAAATTTCTAGCCACATTATCCTTAGTATCCCGGCCTTTTTGATGCCCGATAATCACCACGGGACGACCGTTAAAACGGGCAACACCACCCACAAGAGCGGGATCGTCGTAACCACCGCGATCACCGTGTAACTCGAACCATTCATCGGTGATTGCTTGAATATAGTCTAGGGTACTGGGGCGCCGGGGATGACGGGCTAATTGTAGCCTTTGGGAAGGGGTGAGATTGCTAAAAATCTCACGACGTAATTGATTAGCTCGTTCGTCTAGTTGAGTAATTTGTTCCGAGACATCTACGCTATTTTCTTGGGCTAATTCTTTAATCTGTTCGATGCGGGATTCTAATTCGTAGAGGGGTTTCTCAAAATCTAGGAGAAAAATCTTTTTCTCGGTAGTCTCGTTTTTAGTCATAGGTTAGTGGCTAGAAGTTTACTTGGAGCTAAGTAGGTAGGCGTTAAAAATTATCAAATACCCCCCTTGTCAAGGGGGGATTAAGGGGGGACTAAGGGGGGATCGGCACCCCCCTTATCAAGGGGGGCAGGGGGGATCAGAGGCAAAATCTATCTTCAATTTAATTATAACTACTTACTTAATCTTTTCTAGCTTAACGTTTTTCAGCGATCGATTATCGGCAGCTTCGGGATGACTGGGAGATAATTTCAGGTTATCGATCGAATTTTGTCAATTGTTGTATAATGATAGATCGTGCCTTTTTCACCCCAAGGAGGATTAGTTATGGCAGGAAGTGAACTAAAAGCGGATCTATGGGTTAACGAATATATTACCCCCTGGGACATTTATAGTCATGGGGTTTCGCGGATTTTAGCCTACAAAAAAACCGCTTTTCAGGAGATGTATATTGTTGAGTCGGGGGCCTATGGAAAAGCCTTGGTACTGGATGGGAAATGGCAATCTTGTACGGGGGATGAATTTATTTATCATGAAGCATTAGTGCAACCGGCAATGATTGCCCACCAAGAAGCAAAAACTGCTTTAATTCTGGGAGGTGGTGAAGGTGCGACAACGCGGGAGTTATTGCGTTGGAAAACAATCGAAAAAGTGATGATGATTGATATCGATGGGGATGTGGTGGCAGCTTGTAAGGAACATCTTCCCGAAATGCACCAAGGTACTTTTGATGATCCTCGTTTTGAGTTAGTTGTGGCCGATGCTTTAGAAGTTTTAGACACCACTAACGATCAATGGGATATTATTATCTCCGATCTGGTTGATCCCATCGAAGAGGGTCCTTCTTTCCCCCTATTCACGAAAGAATACTTTGAAAAACTACAAAGAGTTTTGGCCGAAAATGGCATTGTTGTTGTCCAATCTGGCCCGGTTTCTCCTCCTTCGGTGATGTATCATGCGCGTTTGGTGAATACTTTAAAAGCAGTTTTTCCCTACGTTCATTCCTATTGCGCTCCCACTCCTAGTTATGGTTCCCCTTGGGGTTTTACTCTCTGTGCTAATCATCCTTTAAATACTCGTCCCGATCCGGACGTGGTAGATGAATTAATCAGCGATACAACTACGGGAGGATTACGTTTAATTGATGGCATGAGTTTACTAGGAATGTTACAAACTCCTCTCTATATTCGTCAAGCAATCGCACAAAATACGGAAGTTTATACCCTGGCAAAACCCCCGAAATTCTTCGGTCAAGGAGTAATCAGTAATCAGTAATCAGTAATCAGTTATCAGTAATCAGTTATCAGCTATCAGTAAATAAGGGTTATAACTAGAAATCGATCGAGTCTTCATGATTAAGAATTGTTTGCAGTATTTCTAGGGGAACAGTAGCAAAGTATTGCTGGAGAAAGTTTTCTAGGGCCACCGCTTCTAGAAATTGCTCAATCTTATTAATTTTGTCCTCATGATTGACTAATTCAAAGGATAAATTTTCTTGATTTTTCTTGACTTTAAAGCCATTTTCTGCTAGGGAAATTAATCCTAATTCTAGGGTATGATAACTGAGGTTTAAGCGGTTTTGTAATTGTTGACGGGAAATACTGGTTTTAGTTCTAGCTAAATATTTCCCGATCCCGACAAGGTTTATCCATGTGGTGTGAGCGGATTTTTTCAAAGGACTAGCATAGGCAAGAACTAACTTTTTATCCCGTAAAATTGCCTGTTGATATTCCCGGGAAAGTTTTGTCCAATCCCGGGGACATTCCCAGAGAAAAAGGGGATTTAATTGCTTAACTTCTTGATTAATTTCTCGATGGCGATTGTCGATTAAAAAATCTTTTTTATTGCTATAGGTTAGGGATTCTTGTTGATAGGGATGCAAGGCAATTAAGCGCACTTCATAGCGATTTTTGTAGGTATTAAAATCTAATTCGACTACGGCATCATAACGGGTATCGGCAGCAATTTCGTCTTTGTGATGACCCCACCACATACCGGGGAAACCCTGCTCGATTGAACTATCCCAGATCTCAAAAGTTGTCCGGGGATAAGCGATTTTTCTGCCTTTGAAATCCTCAAGATTTTTATGCCAAAGATTGTGAAAATAACAATTTTGAATTAATAGCTTCGGTGTCGGATTACCCATCCCGCATGGTTCTAGTAATTTTAATTCTCGAAATAGACTTTTTCCCAATTGGGAAACCGTCACCACCGCAGCCACTTCTATCTCGGAAGAAAGGGAAGTTAAATCAATTCCTGTGCGTCGCAACTGTTGATTAATCCCCTCAATAAATAGGGGTAAATTTTCTATAGTTAAACTTAAACCTGCGGCCAAAGGATGACCACCAAAACGATGTAAAAGATGGGATTGAGAGGATACTAATTGATAAAGATCGATCTCGCGAATTGACCTAGCGGAACCCTTAGCAAAAGGTGGTTCACTGGTACTTAATAAGATTGTCGGTCGCTGGTATTCTTGGGCAATTTGTCCCGCAACTAATCCTAAAATTCCCGCCGGCCATTGGGGATCATCTAAAATAATTACATTAGTGGTAGAAAGATCAATTCTTTCTAGTTTTTTCTGAACTTGTTTAATAATATCCCGTTGGATTTCTTGGCGACGAATATTGGCCAATTCCGCTTGTTCAGCTAATTCGTGACAACGTTTTTCATCTTCACTGGTAAGTAATTCTACACAAAATCTGGCATCGCCATAAATGCGACTGACGGCATTAATGCGCGGTCCAATACCGAAGGATATATCCAGGGGTCTATCTCCGGTTTTGTTACATAAATCCAGTAATTTTTTAACTCCCAAACGCTGAGTATTTTGCAGTTTTTTAAGACCTTTTTGGGCTAAATAACGACATTCTCCCGTCAATTTGACTAAATCGGCAATTAAACCAATCGCAACTAAATCGAGTAAATTTTCTAGGGGTTTTCTGGGAATATCTGCCAGGGTTAAATACATCGCTTCCACTAATTTATAAGCAACGGCAACCCCAGAAAGATGATAGAAAGGATGGGTTTCCACAAAGTAGCGGGGATTAATCAGGGCAATCACCTCGGGGCGCTCGTCGGGTAGGGTATGATGATCGGTGATGATAATATCGATACCTAGACTGTTTGCATAGTCAATTTCGGCGATATTCGTGCTTCCCGTGTCACAGGTGACGATTAAACGGGTTCCTTGATGCGCTAGTTTCTCGATACCGGGACAATTGAGGCCGTGGGATTCTTTTTGGCGATCGGGTATGTAATAATCTAACTGTTGATAGGGTGGGAAAAACTGCCCCAATCCTTCCCAGAGGACACTGGTAGCGGTGACCCCATCGGCATCGAAATCACCCCAAATAGTCACTTTTTCGCCTTTATTTAGGGCTTTTTCCAGTCTTTTGACGGCGAAGTTCATTTCTTGCCCAAAATCAAAGGGAGTTTTTGACTGATAAGCTTTCTCATCCAGAAACGTCCCCAGAGTCGCCATATCCCGGACACCGCGATGCCATAATATTTGTGCCACGACGCTGCCATCCGACTCTGGGGTGTAGTCTTGGACTATTTTTAAAAACTCTTGGGGAAGCTCTACGGATGGGGGAATTTGCCAGTTAGACACGGGATATCAAGGAAAAAGTAAAAAGGAAAAAAGGTGACAGTCAACTTTTGTGATTTTCCCTATCTCCATTTAGCCACCACTAACGGGGGGAATTAAAACTATCTCATCGCCATTTTTGAGGATTTTCTCTCCCGAAACAAACTGAAGATTGACTCCAAAACGAGTAACATCGCGCCATCTTTCTAATTGAGGATAGGGGGCTATAATATAGTTTAACACTTCTGTAACGGAAGTGTGGGCAGGAAATTCGAGGTTTAATTGTGAAGTTTGATAGACTTCTTGATAAATAGCAAATAGTTTTACTGTTACCGTAATTTTTTCCATATTTACATCAATATTTTTCCTAGGATAATAACATCAATTGGGAACCCTGTTCGGTTTTGCGGACTTCGATGCGATGTTGAAAAGCTTCTTTAAATTGGGGCATATGGGTGACAGTCAAAATACAGGCAAAATCAGCGGATATAGCGTTAATTGCCGCAATTAAGCGATCGCATCCTTCCGCATCCTGAGTTCCGAATCCTTCGTCAACAATGAGCATTTGTAGGGCTGTTCCGGCTCTTTGTGCCAATAATCTCGCTAAAGCTAATCGAATCGAGAAATTAATCCGAAAAGCTTCCCCTCCTGAATAGGTTTCGTAGGGACGAGATCCCCGGGTATCACCAATAATAATATCTAAAGTATCGATTAACTTTTGTCGCTGTTTCTTCGTACCTTTACCGCTTTTTTGGGTTAAAAACTGCACATGAAATTGATTACCAGTTAAGCGAGCTAAGATATGATTAGTTTGGGCTTCTAACTCAGGTAAAATATTCTCAATCATCAGAGTTTGTAAACCATTTTTACCGAAAGCTATGGCTAACTCTTTATAAACTGTATATTGTTTTTTCACTTTAGCTAAATCGCCCTCTTTTTCTGCCAGTTGTTTACCTAAAGTTTCTAGTTGATGTAATTTCTCCTCAACCCGACCTTTTTGGGAGAGCAATCCATCAATTATCTGTCTTCGCTGTTGAATATTGGTCGATAATGCGGCTATTTCTTGGCGATAGTCAGTCAAAGTACCAATCTTTTGACTAATATTGGCTAACTCCTGATTCAGCTTCTGGCGATCCTGATTTCGCAGCTGTAATCTTTGCTCAATCTCAGCGATTTTAGCGGCTATTTCCGGATAATTTTTTTCTGCTTGTTGCCAGTCTTGATACTGTAATCTTACCCCCTGTAATTGTCGGATCAGATTTTGAATATTCTGATGTTCACTGCGATCATAATTTAAGTTTTGAATAAACTTTTCTAAGCGTTCAACTTCCTGTTTAAGTGGGGAGTTTTGACCTAGTTCTTGCTTCTCTTGTTCTAGTCTAGCTAATTGATTAATTAAATTAGGTTTCTCGGCCTTGATATTAGCTAAACGACGGTTTGCTTGCTTAAGTTCTGATTCTTGAATTTCTGCCCAACGCC